>JAFZSK010000012.1 GCA_017620915.1 Clostridia bacterium
GATCGCGAACGCGAAGCGCGGGTCGTAGCCGATGGCTACAGACGTGATCACGCCGCCCCAGGAGATGCCGGTCAGTCCGGCTTTTTCGGGGTCAATGCGCGGATCCGCCCGCAGCAGGCTGTTCGCCAGGATCGTCTGCGCCACGGCGTGGTACATCCACATGCGGTCAACGCTGCCCGTAGATGAATACATGCCGTCGTTGTCCGGAGGCATTATGCGCGGATCGGAGGACAATACGTCTTTCGGTACGCTCCGGGTCCAGGATGCGGCGCCGTAAAAATCAGTGATGCCTTGGGCGGCTGGGAAGTAGCCGGTGTTGCCCACCGCGATTGCCGCGTAGCCGCGGTCGGTCCAGTCCTGGACCCAATTGGGATACGCGTATCCGCCGCCGCCGTGCTGCAGCACGATGGCGGGCACTTTATTGTCCGCGCTCGCGCCTTCGGGGAAACCGATGTACGCGAATACCTTAGTAGCCTTGCCGCCGAAGCTGACGCCGTCGAGCCAGATCGCTTTCACATTTGGATAGCCTGCGGGGTCGTATTCGGGGCAGTACTGGAACGTGGCTTCTTTGTTCAACAATTCGGAAAACATATAGTCGAGCTCCTCATTTTTGGTGGCAAAGGTCTGCCCATCCGGCTGCTCGCCGTGCGGACCGGAACCGCCCGGTCGGAGTTCTCCCACGGGGCTGTCAGAGAGGCACAACGCGTCGAGTATGTACCGATCACCATCGGATACAACATTGGGCCGCGCGTCGATCTTGAGATAGTTGACTTTAGCGAGGCCGGCGATGCCCTCGTATGAATTCCAGGGCTGCAGCTCATTCAGGGGCAATGCCACGTAACCTTCGAATCCCTCCGGTATCCGAATGGAGGAAGATTCACCGGCGTCGGATGTGTCGTTGCCCGTGGCGCATTCGATGACCTCGCCGTTCACGGCGGTGACGATAGCTGTGGAGGCGTCAATATAGCTCCGCTTACTTCCGCCGCCTGTGCCGAGACAGAAGGTGAGGCCAACGCTGGAGTTGTCCGGCGCAGCCACCCAGATCCGAAGATAGTACTCCGGCAGCGCGTCTTTGAACACATTGAGACGTTTGCCCGTGAGTTCGAACGCCTGACACCAGGTGGAGGAAGAAAGGGTGTTGACCAGCGCCAGCCCTTCCTGCGCGTACTCTTCCTCCAAAGAAAACTCCGGATGCGTGATACCGAAATAACTCAGGTCGAGGAGCCCAAGTTCCTTTACCGGATCGGTGATCCCGTTGAAGTCTTCGATCATCAGCGTGACCGTGGACGGATCCGGTACCGGTGTAGGCTTAGGCGTCGGAGTGGGGGCAGAAGTAGCCGGCGGGTCGGTGAAATCCGCGGTATTTGTTGGCACGGGATCTGACCCCGTGCTGCAACCGAAAAACGCTGCCGGCAGCATGATCGCCGCCAGCAGCGCAGTCAGAAATCGTGTTTTACTCATTTCTTATTCTTCTTAGTTACGATCAAAGTTACGACGATCAACGCGGCGACCACCACCGCTCCGGCGATAATGGCAATGAGAGCGCCGGTGCTGAGGCCGTCTTTCTTATTGTCCTTGCCGGGATCCTGTGCCGGTTCATCCGTCACGACCGGTTCGGCAGTGGGTTCGGCGGTAGGTTCCTCCGTCGGTGGCGGCGCGTTGCGGTCAGGGCCGGCGGCCAGGATGATCGAATTGACCACCGTGCGCGGACTGCCGTATGTGCCATCTGATTTCTTGTCGCTGGGCCGGTTGATCAGCTGCAGTTCTTCTCCCACCAGTTCCACGATCGTGGCCGAACCGCCGCCGTCAACGATGAACGCGTCCTCAAAATCCATTTCCTTTGCCAGCGAGTTGTATACGGTGAACGGGATGCCTACGCTGTAGTCGGCCTGTCTGCCGTCTGCTTCGATCAGCAGCATCTTGCCGGATTTGGTGGTGGCAATGATCGTAGTAGGGTAGCCGCCTTCACCGGCCAGCGAATTGTATTTGCCGTCCCGGGCGAACTCCATATGGCCGCCCACCGCGGTGTACACGTTCTGCCAGAACTCATTGTTTTTGAAAGTGTCTTTGACCTGAACGTCGATCGTGACTTTATCGCCGACCTGGTAATTTTCCAGCTTCGCGATCTTCTTGTCGCCGCGGGCGGTGAGGATGATGCGGTTTTCCTTCATCGGCATATCTTCATCGTCAGGGCCGCAGATGCCGACCACCGTGCCGGTGATATTGGTGCCGTGCTTGATGAAATAGTCTTCATCGAAATCGATCACCACTTCGAACGCGTCCGGCATGGAGTAGTTGGCCGCGGGGCCTTTGTCTGTGTACATCATGATGGCCTTATTGGCGGGCAGGCGGTTGATGCCGTTCAGTTTGACGGTCTCGCCGGTGGTGTTGTTGGTGGCGTTGACCGTGACCTTGGGCTGGCCCAGCTGCACCTCGCCGTCGGCGCTGACGCCGAACGCGGTGAATTCGCCTTCAAACGGCGTTTCGGTAGTGTCGTGGGCGGAGCTGATGATCTCGCCTTTGTATACGTTGAAACCTCTCGGGATAGTGAGCTCGTGGGTGACTACCTCGTCGCTGTAGCCGCCGTACGACGTGCCTTTGCCCACGATGCGGGCATGGGCGTAGGCAACCATCCACATGTCGCCGTTGACGCCCGCGAGCGCTTTGCGGTCGGGGTTGTTGGCGTTGTAGTCTTCCATGGTCTGCCGAACGGTCTTCAGCTTGTTTGAGTGCTCCGCCTCATTGGTGACGTCGATGTAGAGATCGCTCTGCTTCGGGTCGAATTCTACGATGTGAATGTGGTTCAGTTTGTACTTGGAGGATCCGGCAGATACGAAATCGTACGCCATTACGCCGGGGTAGATTTCCCGCTCCGAGTATTCGGTGACCCAGTCCAGATCTTTGAGCCCGTCGAGGGCGTATGCGGCGGCCGGAGCCAGCAGGCAGGTGACCATAGCCAGCGCCAGTAACGCGAGCATGATTCGTGTGACAGTCCTTTTCATTTTTGCTCCTTTCCCGAAGAGACCTGATTATACGGGGTTCCCGGGCTCAGTTCAATGAGTCCGCAATCGCCGCGGTGCCCTTCGGCTGTGGTGAATTGTATTATATTATCAGACAGTTTGTCCTCGTGGTCAAAATGTATATGTCCCGCCGCTACCGCGAACACCGGACTTGAAGGGGCGTACATCAGCTCCATAAAGTACCGGGTCGCCGCGTCCGGTGCGATGCCGCCTTCGCCGATCAGAAGCACGTGCTTCCAGTAGTCGAACGTGGGCTCCACCAGCGTGGGGGATATGAACGGTATGTGGCAGGCCAGCAGCACCGGTTTGGTACCGGTCAGAACGTCCTCCGCCGCTTCCGTCACTTCGGGGGCAACGCGGTCCTCCGTGTTGTCGAAGGCGAAGATCAGGAACTCGCCCAGGTCCTCCAGCCGGTAGTGGGGGGAGGGGGGCAACGCCGGCGTTCCGGCCGCCGTTGTTCCCGCATTGCGGTTCACGATCCCGGTAAAGCGCTCCGCGATGAGCGCACGCTGGCCGGGAGCATGGTAGTCGTACATTGACGACCAGTCGTGGTTGCCCAGGCAGTATACCGGCCGTACCGGCGCGTCCGCCAGCGTTTCGGACAATATGTCCAGATTCGAGCGGGACGCGAAGTCGATTATATCGCCGGTGAGCAATACGCAGTCGGCATCCAGTTCCCGGGCTTTCCGGAAGAACAGCGGGAACCGCGTTGCCGCACTGTAGCCGCCTTCCGGCGGAAAGTACACGCCGCCGCGCAGTTCCGCTTCTTTGCGGAAAAACTCCGGTTCATCCGGGTACGCGGTGGAAACGTGTACATCCGTCACATGCAGGATCCGGTATGTGCGCTTCAGCCACGGCAGGCACAGCCTGTGCGTGGCTGAAAGCCGGATCGGTTCGTACTCAGAACGCACGTTTCTTAAGCAGTACTGCCGCGCTGATCGCGAGGAACAGTACGAGTGCGATCATTACTGCAGACAAGTCTCCGGTCTGCGGTACTTCGGTCTGCGGCACTTCAGTAGTGGGCTGCTCGCCGGTCTGCGGCGCGGTGCCCTCGGGGCCGACGTAAGTGAAGCTCATATTGACGGTCTTGCCGAGAGCGGTCTCCAGCTCGACGCCGTCCATGTTGACCACGACGCCGCTGGCGAGTTTCGCCACCGGAACGATCAGATTACTACCGGTGAGTCCGGTGGTGTCTACTTTGATCACGAATCTGGTGGCGTCAGGGCCGCCGGCGTTCAGTACCGCGTCTTCGGTATTGGTCTTGAAATCGCCGTAGAAGACCTGGTCTCCGACTTTGTATCCCAGCTGATCGATCTGATCGCCGTCAAAGCCGACCCAGCCTTTTACTTCGATTACAGAAATGCTGCCGTCCGAACCGTCGATCGTACGGTCATGGTTGTCCAGTTTGGCGGAACCGTTGCCGTCGCCTTCACCGAAATTCAGAATGTCGTTGAACTTGACCGAGTCGAGAGAGGAACTGTGCACTTTGTAGTCGTAAGTGATTTCTTCGACCGCTCCGCCCGCCGCGACCTCGGCGTTTGCCTTGAGTTCATCCGCGGAAAGCACTCTGTTGTAGAAGCGCAGACCTACGATAGTGGCGTTGTAGGATTTGGAAGCGTTATCGTGGCCGATGAAGAACGGCGTGTTGGCGTTGGTCTCCACGGAAGATTTGGTGGTGCTCAGGATGCTGCCGTCGATGGCAATGCAGATGTCGCCGCCGGTCTTGTGGGTAACGGCAAGGGTGTGGCCGTTGACCAGTTCAACGCCTTTGCCGGCTTTCGGACGCGGGTTGGTGGCGTTTTTGAATTCGATATTGCCGTCGCTGTTGCGGATAAACAGCGCGAAGTTGTCGTTGGTGCTGTTGATGAAGGTGGCAAAACTCGTACCGGTGACTTCAAGATCCTTGATAAAGTATTCTACCGTGTACTCGTCCGTATCGATAACGTCGTCAACCAGATCGGTAGGCAGGATGATCTTGCACGCGCTGACGTGCAGACCGTCAGCTTCCCAGTAGATGTTGTCGCCGAGCTCGATACCCTCGATATCCAGTCCGTTGCCGGAGAGATCCTCCCAGACGTCGGTGCTGAGGTCCTGGCCGTTTCTGGTGTTGAACGTGCCGTCGTAAAGAGCTACCAGACCGTCTTTGACATATTTGTTGTCATACTCGGCCGCAAAGCCCGGTACCGCGAACAGACCCAGCAGTAATACTGCGACTGTTACAAAAGCCAATACTTTTTTCAATTTCCATTCCTCCTGTTATAGAACAATATATTTATCTCCCGCGTTTCGCGGATAATCAATCAAGTTTTACGCGCATCGCGGGCAACGCACCGCGCCAGTCCTCGATGCTGGTCGGATCTGCCGGATACGCGGTGAAGAGGCAGGCGACAATATGATGCTCGCTCGCCTCGGTGAAATCCACCTTGTCGTTGACCCATTTGCGTGTTTCGCCGATGCGGTAGGTCTTGGTGTCGTTCCAGACCCAGATGGGCGTTGACCACAGGAACGTTTCCGCCGCGATCTTGGTGTACACGCTGCGGGTGACGCCGTTCTGGCCGTGATGCGCCATATGGACGATATCGCTCTTCAGCTCATCGCCGTATTTTTTATACAGCCGCCGCCCGCCGGATTCGCCCAGATCGTGCAGGAACATGACCGTCCGGTCTCCCGCGTGCATGCGGAATACCAGCGAGCTGGAATTCACGTCGTTGCCGTCGGATTTGTCCCAGGTCTGCAGTATCTCGAACCGCAGTTCGTCGATCGTTATGTCCAGTCCCGCCTCGATGGTCTCGGCGTTGGCCACCCGGCCGTTCCAGTAATCATAATATGATTCGCCCTCGGGGACTTCGATGCCGTTTACCGCGGCGTAATTGTCGAAGCCGGCCATGAGCTGCTTCAACTGCGCCAGGTCCTGATTACTGCCGGTGAACGCTTTTGTGCCGTAGGGCGGAAAGTCGAAATAGAAATTGTCGATCTTCAGATGCGTGTCCGTCGAGTAGGCGTTGAGTACTTTGCTGAGTTCGGTGAAGTGGTCTTTGTGCGCGTGGGAGAGGAACCAGGCGGCGACTTCGATGTCTTCGCCTTCGGCTTTGCCCGCCACGGCTCTCAGCGCGGCCAATATATACGGAGGCTTGTCGTATCCTTCGCCGTCGAGCCCGCCGTCAATAACGATCAGTTTGCCCGCCTTGGTCTTGATGATGTAGCACTCCATCAGGCTGTTGGGCTCCGGGGCGATCATGTACATTTCCGTCTCCGGTTCGGGTGTGGGCAGCGGTTCCGCCGTTTCGGCCGCGGCGGCATCCGGCCCGGTACCGTTTTTGTCTGCGCACGCGGAGAACAGGAAACATACGGTCAATACTGCCGTCAGCATCAGGGCCATCCGCCTGATGCGGCAAATATCGCGGTTCTTCTGTTGAGTCATCGTTCCGGCGCTCACATCGTATCTCCCGAAAACAAAATTCCTTGCATATATTATAAATTCGAATATAAGTTATGTCAATACATCATCCGGTTGACAACACTGCCGTTTCGTGGTATAAAATTTGCCGTTGACACAGTACATTTCAGGAGGTAATCGGTCATGAAATACACATCGTCGGAAGTGGCCAAAATACTGCGCCGCCTCAATGAAGAGCACGATACGCTCATCGGTCAGGAAAACCTCGGCAGCACGTTTCTGGTGGCCTCGGGAGAGGACGTCGAGAGCCTGCGCCCCGAATACGACTATGCGCAGATGCAGCAGGCGCTGAAGGAGAATGAGGCCAAAGTCCGCCGCATCAAGCACGCGCTCAACGTGTTCAATTCGACCCATAAGCTGCCCGGATACGACATCACCGTGGACGAGGCGCTGGTGCTGATCCCGCAGTTGTCCGCCCGCAAAGCGCGGCTGGGGTCAATGCGTTCAAACCTTCCCAAGACCCGCGAGCGCGGGATGCATACGGGCGGCAATATCATTGATTACCGCCTCACCAACTACGATCCCAAAGACGCGCAGCGCGACTTTGACGAGACCTCCGCCGAACTGGCGGCGATCCAGACTGCGCTGGATCTCTTCAACACCACCGAAAAACTTGAGATCGAACTCTGAGCCGGTACGCACCGGGCCTCAGGGCTCTCCGTCGGCTTCGCGCAAAATAGATCAAGGCTCAGCCTTACTCTTTGTATGAAGGGTCAGCGTTCGGCGTTAACGGTTTCCGTTATTCCTTTCCGTTATCCGTTATGAGTTCACGTTCAGGGTCACGGCAGTGCAGGAAACATATTCATTCTATCAGCGCAGGTTCGTAAAAACTTTTTTCCGCGGCGGAAGTACGGTTATAAGCTGCGGGCTTCGGAAGGAGTGGGAAAAATGTCCCGTAAATTGACGACCAGATTATTGTGCCTGCTGTTCGCGGCGGCGATCCTTTTCTCCGTGCCCGGCACATTTACCGGACGCGGTGTTTTGTTCGCGGAAGAAAGCGCGGCGGACAATCCGGTGCCGTCGTACATTTTTGACTTCACGGACTACGACACATACACGCTCCGCAGCGGCGGCAACTGCTCTACCGAGCTCACCGACGACGGCCTGCTGTGTTTCTGCGACGGCGATGACCCGAACGTGTACATCGGCATGCCGGACGTTGAAGGCACGCAGATGGGCTGGATGAAGATCCGGTACCGCGGCGATGTGAACTACGACGCCCGCTATGCCGAACTGTACTACATTGCGGAAGGCGACGAGTACAGCGAGCGCGACCGGCTTAGATGGAAATGGGACGGTATCTCCGACGAATGGAATACCCAGGTGATCCAGGGCCGCGCGCTGGGAAGAAAAAAAGACGTTATAATAGACATGCGGTTCGACCCGTTGTCCTCCGGCGCCGGCGCAAGTCCGCTGATCGAAGCGGGTGAGCAGCTGGAGGTGGCGTTTATTGCCTTCTTCGCTACGGAAGAAGAAGCCAACGCCTTCGATTTCGACACGTACAAAGCCGCGCAGGAAGCCGCCAGACCCACAAAGCCCCCCGAATCGGAGACCGGCGAAAAATGGCAGCAGCCCGCGTACAAAGCGCCCGATGTGACGCTCAAAGCGGACAATGTTCCGGGTACGTTGAACATCGGACCTGTTCCCGCGTCCGGCGAGGACGGCGCGAAATGGCGCATCAGCTACTCCACCGGCGGCAGGGACTTTTCGTACGAGGTGCCGCAGAATGGATTTATGCTGAACGGGGCGCTGGGCGGAACAGACGAAGTCGGCCGCTCGATACCGGACAGCTTCGACAAAATAAAGCCGGATTATGTTGACCACGTGAATAAAAAGGGTGTGGCGGTAGAGTCGGACGAACGTTTTGTGGGCGTGTACGGCGAGAACGGCGAGCACTACGTGGGCATCTTCTACTTCATCTGGCACGGCACCATGATCGACGCCAACGCCCCGATCAAAAACATCCAGACGATCCTGGAAACGTACGGCGCCGACGCTGTGAACAACACGAAAGTCTGGGGCAACGTCAACGACACGTTCTGGTTCGCCGAACCGCTGTACGGCTATTACCGTTCCGAAGACGAGTGGGTCATCCGCAAGCACATGGAGCTGCTGATTAACGCGGGCGTGGATTTCCTGTATTTCGACACTACCAACAACTTTCTGTACGGTTCCACCGCGCTGAAAATAATGGAAGTATGCCATGATCTGAACCAGCAGGGTCTGCCCGCGCCGAAGGTCGTGTTCTACACCAATACCGACGCCAAGGTCCGCGTGAAGCAGGCGTACCGCGAGATATACGAGGACAATAAATTCCCGGATACCTGGCTGATGCTGGACGGCAAGCCGTTGATCATTGCTCCCGAAACGGCCAACATCGATGATTTTTTCACGATCCGCGAACCTCAGTGGCCCAACGAGGAAAAGCGCGAAAACACCTGGCCCTGGATCGACTGGGAGTGGCCGCAGACGCTGTACGGCAAGGACGGCAATGAAGCCATTTCGGTCTCCGTGGCGCAGCACAGCGGCAACTCGGAGTTCTCATCTTCAGGCCTGTACGGCTACCAGGGCAACCGCGGCCGCTCGTACAACGGCTACGAGGATACCCATACCGACGATTCCTACAAGCTGGGCACCAATATACAGCTGCAGTTCAACCGCGCCATTGCCTCCGGCGTGCCGTACGTGCTGGTGACGGGCTGGAACGAATGGATCGCGAACCGCTTCAACCCGGTGAGCAAACAGCGGCCGATCTGCTTCATTGACACCTTCAACTATGAGTACAGCCGCGACATGGAGATGAGCCGGGGCGGGTACTTCGACAATTACTATATGCAGCTGGCGGAGAACGTGGCCGCCATCCGCGGCGCGGCACCCGTGATCCTGCGGGACGACCGGCATCAGATCAATGTGACCGGAGATTTCGGACAATGGGACGCGGTCAGCCACTACTACACCGATCCGGCAGGCGACGCGGCGGCGCGCAAAGCCCACGGCTGCGGCGGCTATAAGTACGAGAACACTACGGGGCGGAACGATATTGTCCGCGTGAAAGTGACGAACGACGCGTCGTATCTGTACTTCATGGCGGAGTGCGCGGACAATATTGTCCACGGCACCGCGGGGGACAGCTTCATGCAGTTCTACCTGGACGTGGACGGCGCGGCGAGCGGCTGGTACGGCTACGACTTCATCGCCGGCTTCAACGTGAAGAACGACTACACCACCACGCTGGCGAAATACAGCGGAACGAACGGCGCGTACGGCTTCACTGACACCGCGGAGCTCACATATAAAGTGGAAGGCAAGCGCCTGATGCTGGCCGTGCCGATGGAACTACTGGGCATCGAGCATTACAACCGCATCGATCTGCAGTTCAAGCTGGTGGACAGCACGTCGAAGATCACCAC
>JAFZSK010000013.1 GCA_017620915.1 Clostridia bacterium
CAGTGCGACACGGCGCTGCGGAATATTGTCCGCCTCTACCCCTACGATGTGGCGAAGAACGTGGACACCACCGGCGACGGCATTGCCGACGAAGGCTCGCTCCGGGGCAGCAGTGAAGTGGTGGCGGCGCGGATCCGCAACGAGATCCAGAGCAAGGTAGCTGACGCGGGGCTGGAGATCATCGAGGCGCGCATCACGTACCTGGCGTACTCCACCGAGATCGCGGCGGTCATGCTGCAGCGGCAGCAGGCGTCGGCGATAATCGACGCGCGGAAAATGATCGTTGACGGCGCGGTGGGCATGGTGGAGATGGCGCTCGACCGGCTCAAGGCCAACAGTGTGGTGGAACTGGATGAGGAGCGCAAGGCGGCAATGGTCTCCAACCTGCTCGTAGTGCTCTGCGGCAACCAGAACGCGCAGCCGGTAGTCAACTCCGGCAGCCTCTACTGATGGCCTCCGCCGCCGGGACGCCCGGCAACGAACCGGAGCAGGCGGACAACTGCGCCAAAAAGCAGCTCCCCCTCCGCCTGTCCAAAAAGTTGTACGACGAACTGGCCGCCTGGGCCGCGGATGATTTCCGCAGCGTCAACGGGCAGATCGAATACCTGCTCACCGAATGTGTGAAAAAGCGCCGGAAATAAAGAGTTTCAGGCCAGATTGATCTTACTTTTAATTCCCCCGCCGCTCACGACCGCCAGGCCTAACAGTTCGCCCGCGTCGCCGTACACCCGCACGAGTCCCCCTTCCGGGAGCTCGGACGGTGCCGGCACAAAGCGGCCGAAGCGGTATTCCGGGGTCTGTCCCCCGTTCAAATGCACTTCGGGGTAACCGGCCAGAATCGTGTCGCAGGGCAACAAAAACGAAGCCGCGGCGCCACCTCCAGCTAGGACTGTTTCAAGTTCAGCGGGCGTCAACGCCTCTCCCGCATTCAGCGGGCCGTACGAGGTGCGGACGAGGGCGGACATTGCCCCCGGCACGCCCAGCGCGGCGGCAATATCGCAGCACAACGTCCGGATATACGTGCCCCGGCCGCATTCGACGCGGAGCGTGGCCTCCGGGCACTCCGGATCGGGATAAAACCCGGTAATATCGAGGGAATAAATATTGACCGTGCGCGGCGTCAATTGCGGCATTTCGCCCCGGCGCGCCAGTTTGTACGCGGGCACGCCGCCGAGCTTCAGCGCCGAATACGCGGGCGGCAGCTGCACTACCTCGCCGGTAAATTCCGCCGCGGCGGCGCGCACCCGGCCGAACGTCAATGCACCGAGCAGCGCGCGTTGAGCCTCCGTCGCGGTCTCGACGGGATTGCCCCACACATCGCCCGTATCGTACGAAACGCCGAAGCGCACCCGCGCCTCATATGTTTTATGTAAAGTCAGGAAAACGTCCGACAGGCGCGTGGCTTTGCCCAATAACACGGGCAATACCCCGGTCGCCCCCGGATCCAGCGTCCCGCCGTGGCCGCATTTGCGCTCCCCCGTGAGGCGGCGGACAATGGCGCACGCCGCGAAGGAGGTCATGCCGGCGGGTTTGTAAATATTGACGATACCGTTCATTGCGCGATTCCGGCGCGCACGGCGTCAACGAGCCGCGCCACCTCCGACGCCAGCGCCGCTTCATCCGCTGCGAACAGGCTGCAGCCCGCGGCGCACACATGTCCCCCGCCGCCGAAAGCTTTGGCGATCAGGGCTACATTGACGTACTCGTCGGAGCGCAGGCTCACGCGGTAAACGCCCGATTCAGTGCGGTCCGGCTTCACAAAAATGCCGGCGTGCACGCCCTCTATATCCCGCAAAATGTTGGAGATACCGTCGGTGTCCACGTCCGTGGCCCCCGCCGCGTCCATTTCCGCCCGCGTCAGGCACAGTACCGCGATATCCGGCTGCGGATAATACATTTTTTCATACACCGTGCGCATCAGTCGGGTGTACGCGCGGGATCTCACTTCGTAAACGCGATGGGAGACGAAGGACATGTTGCCCGCCAGCATCCGCGCGCGAGACGCGATCAGATGCGTTTGGGCCGTAACATTCGAAAACGCGAAGCAGCCGGTGTCCGTAACAAGACCGGTGTAGATCGCCCCCGCCACCGCTTTCTCCACTTCGGCCGTGAGCCAGCCGGGCCGGTCAACGCCCCGGTCGAACCCCATCCGGTGCAGCAGCAGATAAATGCCTTCCGCCGTGGCGGACCATTCATTGTCCAAGAGCGTCACGGGCGAAAAATCCGTGCCCGCGGCGTGGTGATCAATGCGCGCTCTGGCCGTTGCCGCCTCGTACAGCGGGAGCCGCGCGCCGAGCCGGTCCGGAGCGCTGGAGTCAATTGCCACCGCCAGATCGTACGGAGCCTGAGCCGTTCCCTCCATAGGCAGAAACTCCACGCCGCACAGCCCCGGCAGAAAGTCCAGTTTAGGCTCTACCGGCTCTTCGGTCAATACCGTGACCTCCTTGCCCGACGCCTTCAAAAATGCCGCCAGCGCCCCGCAGGACCCCAGCGCGTCTCCGTCCGCGTGCAGGTGCGGCAATAACAATACCCGCTCCGCCTGCTCCAGCAGTTTTATGATATCTTCAAAGCGTCCCGTCAGCATTGTCCTCCGGCGCCTCTTTCTGTTTATCCTCCGCCATCACCTGCGCGATCCGCTCCGCCATGTACGAGCCGTATTCGATAGACTCGTCCAGTGCGAAGTTCAGCTCCGGCAGCGTGCGGATCGTCATATTCTGACCGATCTGGTACCGTATCAGGCCCGCGGACGCCCTGAGCGCCTGCATCGCGGCTTTTTTCTGCGCCTCATCCCCCAGGAAGCTCACGTATATCTTCGCAAACTTCAGGTCTTTGGCGAGCTTCAGCCGCGTGACGCTGGTGACGACCGGGATCCGCGGATCCTTCAGTTCGGTGCGGATGATGTCGCTCACCACCCGCTTCATTTCGGCGGCAATTCTGTCCGTGCGTTCCATCAGGCCTTTTTGACCTCCTCCATCGTGTAGCATTCCACCGTGTCGTCAATTTTGACATCGTTGAAATTCTCGAAGGACAAGCCGCATTCGTAACCCGTGGCCACCTCTTTAACGTCATCCTTGAAACGCTTCAGTGAGGCCAACTTGCCCTCGAACACCACGATACCGTCGCGCACGATGCGCACTTCGGAATTCCGCACGATATCGCCGTCGGTGACGTACGCGCCCGCGATGGTGCCTACGCCGGACACTTTGAAGGTCTGACGCACCTGGGCGTGGCCGTGGATGACTTCCTGGAACTTCGGCGACAACATACCGGCGATAGCGGCTTTGATGTCGTCAATGGCGTCGTAAATGACGCGGTACAGCTTGATGTCAACGCCCGCGGCCTTCGCGCTCTCGGAGATGTTGGCGCCGGGACGCACGTTGAAGCCGATGATGATGGCGTTGGACACGTCGGCCAGCGACACGTCGGATTCAGTGATCGCACCGACCGCGCCGTGGATGATATTGATCCGCACTTCGTCGTTGCTGAGCTTGGTGAGCGACTGCTTCACCGCCTCCACGCTGCCCACCACGTCCGCTTTGACGATGATGTTCAGGTCTTTCATCTTGCCCGCTTCGATGAAGGAGTTCAGGTTCTCCAGCGATACTTTCGTAGTGGACTGCAGCGCCTTCTCGCGCAGTTCGGAGCGGCGGGATTCCACCAGGTGCTTGGCCAGGTGCTCATCCTCTACCACGTAGAACACTTCGCCCGCTTCCGGCACTTCCGGCAGACCGGTTATCTCCACGGGCGTGGACGGTCCGGCCTTCTTGATGGTCTTGCCTTTGTCGTCGGTCATTGTCCTCACGCGGCCGAACGTGACACCGGAAATAATGGCATCGCCGGTGCGGAGGGTGCCGCGCTGTACGAGGAGCGTGGCCACCGGGCCTTTGTTGCGGTCCAGTTTGGCCTCGATGATCGTACCTTTCGCCTGCTTGTCCGGGTTCGCGCGCAGCTGCAGCACGTCGGCGCTGAGCAGCACGGTCTCCAGCAGCAGCTGGATGTTCATGCCGGTCTTGGCAGATACAGGCACGAAGGGCACGTCGCCGCCCCAGTCTTCGGAGACCACGTCGTACTTGGCCAGTTCGGTCATCACGCGCTCGAGGTTCGCGCCTTCTTTATCCATTTTGTTGACGGCAACTACAATGGAGACTTTGGCGGCCTTGGCGTGGTTGATCGCCTCGATCGTCTGGGGCATTACGCCGTCGTCGGCGGCTACCACCAGGATCGCCACATCCGTCACCATCGCGCCGCGCTGACGCATGGCCGTGAACGCTTCGTGACCGGGGGTGTCCAGGAACGTGATCTTGCGGTCGCCGATGCGCACCATGTACGCACCGATGTGCTGCGTGATGCCGCCCGCCTCGCCCGCGGTGACGCTGGTGGAACGGATCGCGTCCAGCAGCGAAGTTTTACCGTGGTCAACGTGGCCCATTACCACGACGACCGGCGGCCGCTCTACGCTGCCTTCATCATTCGCGTCGTCGCTGTCGTCGAACAGCCGTTCTTCGTCGGTGACGACCACTTCCTGCTCCGCCTCGATGCCGAATTCAGAGGCAATGAGCTGCGCGGTATCGAAGTCAATGACCTGATTCTGCGTAGCCATCGTGCCCATCAGCATCAGTTTCTTGATGACTTCCGCGGCGGTCTTCTTGATGAGTTCCGCGAACTCTTTAACGGTCATGGACGCCGGCAGCGTCACGTTCGTGAGCGTGCTGACCGGGGGCTGCTGCGTCTTGTTCGGCGCTTCAGCCTTAACATCTTTCCGGCCCGTGCGGGCGGAACGCTTCTGAGCGTGGGTGTCATCAGGATCGTAGCCGGCATGGTAGTTGTCCGCGTAGAGGTCGTTCACGCCGATGGTGGCGCCAACCAGATTGCGTTCTTCGCGGTACTTCACTTTCGCACCGCCTCCGCGCGACGCGTCGCGCTTATTGGCGGGTTTGACGGTCTTTTCCAGATTCTTCTCGCCTTTGTCAAACAGCTTGCCGGCGTAGTCGCGGCGCGGTTCCTGCTGGGCGACGGAGGGGTTCACCGAAGGAATGGCCGGGCCTCGGCCGCGGCCGGCCGCGCCGGCAGCGCCTGCGCGGCTGCCTCCCTGGCCCTGGAAGCCGCGGG
>JAFZSK010000014.1 GCA_017620915.1 Clostridia bacterium
CCCACGGCCACGCCGGAGCCTACAGATCCGCCCGCGACGGAAACGCCGTATGTGACCGAGCAGCCGGAGGAGACGGTCAGTCCGGAGGATTGACCGGTCAGGACTGCGCGCCCGGAGGTGTTTTACAGTGTATATTGGTACCGATATAGTCGAAGTTGACCGGATCAGAAAAGCCATCGAACGCACCGGCGAACCGTTTTTAACGCGGGTATTTACGCCGGCGGAGCGTCAATACTGCGACAACGCCGGCGGCTCCCGCCGCCGCTACGACAGCTATGCGGCGCGTTTTGCGGCGAAAGAGGCATATTCTAAAGCGGCAGGCACCGGTATCGGCGCCAACGCCGGTCTGAACGAGATCGAAGTCACCAATTTAGAAAGCGGCATGCCGGTATTGACGCTGTACGGCACCGCAAAAGCGTATTTTGACGCGCATTTTGCGGGCTGCCGGATCGATGTGAGCTTGTCGCACACTGCCAAACTTGCCGTGGCGACGGTGCTGATCACTAAAGACTAACAAGACTGAAAGCAGAAAAACAGCTGCGCCCGTCACTGCCCGCGCTTATGGGCGAGGCGGGCGCGTTTGCGCATTGCCAGCGGCGTGACGGTGTAATGCTTTTTGAAGGTGGCGCCGAAGGTGCTCACTGACGTGAAGCCGCATTCCGACGCGATCTCGGCCACGCTTTTGTCGCCGAGAGTGAGCATTGCCACCGCTTTGCACAGGCGCAGTTTGTTGACGCTGCGCATCACTGCTTCGTTGAAGATCTCTTTGTGTTTGTGCGAAAAATAGTACGAGGTCAATCCCACCTGCGCCGAGATCTCGTCCAGCGACAGATCGCGTTCCAGATTCGCGCAGACGAAGCCTACCGTGGGCTCCAGCAGATTCCAGTTCTGCAGCCGCAGCGACGGCGTTTCGCGCCAGCCCATGTCCGACAGCAGCAGCGCGCACAACACCTTGGCCAGCCCGTATATCTGCAGGCTCTTCTGCAGGCTGCGCATCGCGCTTTCGGCGGGGAGCGACAGCATTATCGTGGCTTCGCGGCGGAAGATGTTGTCCAGTTCGAAAAACTCCGGATCGGTCTCGCGCACGGTGTACGAAGAAGAGGACATCATGTAGCAGTTGGCGGGCTCGCCGTCGGCGCCGTTGGATACGGCCCGCAGCGAGAGCAGTTCATACGTGGCTTCGGGGGCGGGGGCCGGCCCGGGATCGGGGACAACAGCGAACGGAATGAACGGATTGACGATCAGATAATCGCCATAGTTCAGTTCGACTGCGTCGTCCCAGATCATGACCGTGAGCCGCGGCGCCGCAGCCCGCACGATCTTCGTTTTTTCCGAATACTTGTACCGGATGTCTTCCGGCACCCCGCGTTCGTATGTTATGTCCGATATGAAGTCCGTCACATGCTCCGGCGCCTTCACCACTGTCTCAGACATAGCCGCCCCCCTTATCCTTTACCCTTTCCTCTTTTTCTGTCCTGCGAAGCCGAGTGAATGGCAAAGCATTTCGTTCCCTAGAAATGCGGCGCCATCACTCGGTTCGCAGCATTTGCCATTAATTTAGTGTTCCATCCCACGTGCTCACTTTGTTGGACGATTTCTCTTCCTCGGTGAACCAGTGCTGGGTGATGCATTTCGCGTCGGTGTAGAAATTGACGCCGTCCTTGCCCAGCGTGTGCAGCGCGCCGAAGAACGACTTCTTGTGGCCGGAGAAGGGGAATACGCCTACCGGCACCGGGATGCCGACGTTGATGCCCACCATGCCGCCGTCCGTGCGTTTCGCGAATTCGCGGGCGAAGTAGCCGTTCTGGGTGTAGATGACCGAGCCGTTGGCGAAGGGGTTGGCGTTCATGACCGCGAGGCCTTCCTCAAAATCGCGCACACGCTTGATACTGAGCACGGGGCCGAAGATCTCGCGCTGGCCTACGTACATATCCTGCGTCACGTGATCCAGGATCGTGGGGCCCAGATAGAAGCCGTTTTCGAAACCGGGGACAACCACGTTCCGCCCGTCCAGAACGCACACCGCGCCGTCGGCAATACCCTTCTCGATATCCCCGATGATTTTCTGCTTGTGCGCGGCGCTGTACACCGGGCCGAGCTTCGTTTCTTTGTCGTACGCGGGTCCGACTTTGATCTTGGACGCCAGCCGCACCAGTTCCGCTACCAGCTCATCGGCGATCTCTTCTTCGACAACCACCACCGGCAGCGCCATGCAGCGTTCGCCCGCGCAGCCGAAGGAGGCGTTGATGATGCCCGCCGCGGTGCGCTGGATCGGCGCGTCCTTCATAACCAGCGCGTGGTTCTTCGCTTCGCACAGCGTCTGCACACGTTTGCCGTATTTGGAGGCCTTTTCGTAGATCGACAGACCGACTTTGGTGGAACCCACGAAGGAGACACCGCGGATCCGCTCATCCGCCAGCAGCACGTCAGTCACGTCGCGGCCGCAGGTGATGATGTTGATCACGCCGTCCGGCACCCCCGCGCGGCGGTAGATATCCGCGATCTTGAGCGCCGTCATCGGCGTGGAGCTGGAGGCTTTGATCACGATCGTGTTGCCGCAGGCAATACACATCGGCGTCATCCAGCCCATCGGGATCATGGCGGGGAAGTTGAAGGGGACAATGCCCAGGAACACGCCCACGGACTCCCGGATCATCACGGTGTCGTAGCCGTTAGAGGCGTTCAGCATCGAATCGCCCAGCATCAGCGACGGCATCGAGAGCGCATGCTCGGTGGCTTCCTTGGCCTTCAGTACGTCGCCCTTGGCCTCTTCCCACGCTTTGCCGTTCTCGCGCGCCACGCTCATGGTCAGCTCATCCATTTCTTCCACCAGCAGCCGGCGCACGTTGTGCAGCACCTGCATCCGTTTCAGCACCGGAGTGTCGCGCCAGGCGGGAAACGCGCGGTACGCGGCTTCCACCGCTTTGAGCGCTTCGTCCTGCGTGCATTTTGGCGCGCGGGCAATGATCTCGCCCGTGCTGGGATTGTACACGTCGTAGTATTCCGCGGCGGCGGACTCGACGTACCGGTTGTCAATAAACAAATTTAACTTTTCCATAATTATCGATCAGCTCCTTAAACGGTTTGTGAGAAAAGATTCGTTCTATAAGCGCGGGGTCAATATCGCACAATATCGACTGAAAGTCCTTATGCGCGGACGCGCTGATGACCTTCAGTTTTTCGCGGCTCTGGGCCTGACTTTCGGCGCGGTGGGGCGGATAACCGGCCCCCATCGGATCGGCAAACAGCTTCTCGAAAATGTATTTCAAATTGATATCCGCCGCCCAGCCGAAGCCTTTGTTGAGGGCGAGGGAGATGCAGTTGCCGCCGTTGATCTGCGAAAACAGCCACGCGTCCAGCGAATCCAGTATCAGGCCGCAGAACACGTTGGGATACTGCATCGCGGAGATCAGGAAGCCCTGGCCCGTGCCGCAGCCGCCGATCACGAGGTCTGCCGCGCCGGAATTCAGTGCGATCGCCGCCATCAGGCCGGTGTGGA
The DNA here is from genome assembly GCA_017620915.1 of Clostridia bacterium. GTDB lineage: Bacteria > Bacillota > Clostridia > UBA1212 > UBA1255 > UBA1255. The sequence continues at coordinate 3,500 of JAFZSK010000014.1, forward strand.
TGTACGTCAGCTCGGGCTCATTGCCCGCGCCGGTCATGCCCACGTTGAACACTTCCGCCGGGACGTTCGCGAGCGCCTCCATGACTTTCGGGTTTTTGTCCTGTGAAGAAACTTCGTTGATTACTGCGATCCTCATAATTATCCTTTTCCACCCTTTCTTTCGATGCATATCTTAGCTTTGCGTGCGATCTCCGCCGCCGTCAGCTTGAAGCGCTCCTGCAGGAACGCCTGCGAGCCTACTTCGCCGAAAGATTCGAACACGCCTACGCGCTCCACCGGCACGGGATATTCTGCACACAGCAGTTCGCTCACCGCGCTGCCCAGGCCGCCGGTGGCGTTGTGGTTCTCCGCGGTGACAATTGCGCCCGCGCGGCGCGCCGCGTCCAGCACGGCGTCGTTGTCCAGCGGCTTCAGCGTGTGCATATCGATCACGCCGGCGTCAATGCCCTCCGCCTTCAACAGCTCCCGCGCCTTCAGCGCTTCATATACCATAATACCGCAGGCGATGATGTACACGTCTTTGCCCTCGTACAGCCGCATGGCTTTGCCGATCTTGAACTGCGTGCCGTCGCGGTACAGTTTCGTGGTCACGCGGCGGGAAGTGCGCAGGTAGATCACGCCGTACGTCTGCGCCATTTCATGCACCACGGACGCGTACATCGTGCTGTCCGCGGGCTCGATGACGGTGGTATGAGGGATCAGCCGCATCAGGCCCAGATCCTCGAAGGGCATGTGGGTGCCGCCGTTGGTGGCCGCCGTGACGCCCGGATCCGCGCCGATGATCTTAACGTTCAGATCCTGATACGCGCAGGACAGGAACAGCTGGTCAAACACGCGCCGCGTGGCGAACACGCCGAACGCGTGGAAGAACGGCACCAGGCCCGTGGCGGACAATCCCGCGCTCATGCCTACGGCCTGCGCTTCCATGATGCCGCAGTTGACCGCGCGCTCCGGGAAGGCGGCGTAGAACCGGCCCGTGCCTACCGAATGGCTGACGTCGGCGTCAACTACCATAAGTTTATCGTTGACCTTCGCCTCCGCGATCAGCGCGTCGCAGTACGCCTGGCGCATCTCTACCGTATCCGGGGCGAAGCTATCCAGTAAAACACTCATATTTCTGCCTCCAGTCTCCGGTCGATCTCCGCGATCGCGCGCTCCGCGTCCTCATGGGACACCGGCATGTAGTGGTTGAAACCGTCGATCTCAGCAAAGCAGCCGCCGTGGCCTTTTTCGGTGTCGCAGATGACCGCCGTGGGTCTGTCGCCGCTGCCCGCACTGATAAGCGCATTGTACAGCTGCGTCACGTCGTGACCGTCAACGCGCCGGATCTCAAACCCGAACGCGGAGAGCTTGTTGCCCAAGTCTTCTTCGTTGCAGATATCTTTGACGTAGCCGTCCAGCTGGCGGCGGTTGTTGTCGATCAGCACTACCAGGTTGGTCAGCTTCCGGTGGGCGATGAACATGAACGCCTCCCAGTTCTGGCCTTCCTGCAGCTCGCCGTCGCCGAGGATCGCGTACACCTTGCCCGGGATGCCCTGCAGCCGTTTGCCCAGCGCCACGCCCGAGGCCAGGGACAATCCCTGCCCGAGCGATCCCGTACTGATGTCAACGCCCGTCGTTTTCAGACGGTCGCAATGGCTGGGCAGGTGCGTGCCGCCCTTGTTCAGCGTGAGCAGCTCCGCGGGGTCAAAATACCCTTTCAACGCCAGCGTCGCGTACAGCGCGGGACCGCAGTGCCCTTTGGACAACACCACCCAGTCCCGTTCTTCCCACTGCGGATCTGCGGGGTCAATATTCAGAATATCATTGTACAGCACCGCCAGCATATCCGCGATGGACATGCTGCCGCCGATGTGCCCCGAGCCGGCCGCTTCCAGCGCGCGGATGCAGTTTTTGCGGATCTCCGCCGCGAAACGCTTAGTTTCCCGCGCGTCAAACGGTTTCTTCTGTGATGGCATGCTCATAAGCCTTTCTTCTTTCTTCCATGTAGCCCGGGATCGGCACATCCCACCAGCCGAACGCTTCGCCGCCGGACCAGGGGTGTACGGAAGATACGGGCACGTGGATCAGCGCGGGGCCGTTCTGCTTGAGGGCGTCGGTCAGCGCGGCTTTGAGGCTCGCGTTGTCCTCCGCGCGGTACGCTTTGATATGGAAGCCCTCGGCGATGGCGCGGAAGTCCGGCGTGTACATTTTGCCGTCCTGTTCGAAGTCGTTGCCGAAGGTGTTTTCTTTGCCCAGCACATCCACCTGGAGGTCTTTGATGGCCATCCAGCCGCGGTTGTCCGCCAGTATGATCACGATGGGGATATTGTACTGCGCCGCCGTAGACAATTCCTGCATCACCATCATAAAGTCGCCGTCGCCCACGAGGGCAACCACCGGCCGCTCCGGCGCCGCCAGCTTCGCGCCCAGCGCCGCGGGGAACGCCCAGCCCATGGTGGAGAAGCCGCCTGTGGTCAGGTTGCAGCCGCGCTCTGCGTAGCAGTATTCCTGGAACAGCTGCGCCTGGGTGTTGCCCGAAGACGTAGCGATGATCGTATCTTTCGGCAGCGTATCCGCCAGCACGCCGATCATGCGAGAGATGGTCATCTCCTGCGTCTGCGCGTTCCATTTGTCATGCACGAATTTGAACCAGTCCGCGCGGCGCTGTTTGATCTCGTCCAGGTAAGCCTGGTTGACTGTGAAGTCCGGATCTTTTTCCAGCACGCGGGTGAGGAAGGCGTTGACATCGGAGAACACGCCTACATCCGCGGCGTAGTTCTTGCCGATCTCGTGGCCGTCCAGATCCACCTGGATCAGCTTGGTATCCGGGAAGTTGAACGCCACGCCCTTGCGGTACGAGCAGGTGGACTCGTCGGCAAACCGCGTGCCCAGCGCCAGTATCACGTCCGCGCTGCGGCTGATCTCGAGACCGATCTTGGTGCCCTTGCTGCCCGTGTGGAAGCAGTACTGGTCGTGGGTCTCGCGCACGGTGCCTTTGGCCGCCAGCGTGGTGATGATCGCCGCACCCCATTTTTCCGCCAGTTTTTCGATGAGCTCGCCGGATTTAGCGTGCAGCGCGCCGCCGCCCGCAAAGATCAGCGGCCGTTTGGCGGTCTTCATAAGTTCGATGGCTTTGTCCACGGCGCCTTCATCCGGGCCCGGGAGCGTCCAGACCGGCTGCTTGGCCAGCGGGATCGTTTTTTCGGTGGAATCCGCCTGCACGTCCATGGGCAATGTGATGGCGCACGGACCGCGCCGCCCGGACAACATCTCTTTGAACGCGTTGTTCATGATGCGGGGCAGCTGATCCGCGGTCTCGGCGCGCCAGCAGCGTTTTACCAGCGGCTCCAGCGCGCGCTGGATGTTGCTGTCGTGGTTCTTTTCCACTTCCTGCAGCACGCCCACGCCGTACATGTTTGTGTGGGTGTCTCCGCACAGCGCCAGGAACGGGGTGGAGTCAACGAACGCCGTTGCCAGCCCGATGGACAGGTTCAGCGTGCCGGGGCCAATGGAGGCAAACACTGCCAGCGGCTCGCCCTTGACGCGGTAGTAGCCGTCCGCGATAGCCGTTGCCGCCTGCTCGTGCTTGACCTGCATATACTTGATCTTGCCGTCTGCTTCCGCCTTGCGGATCGCGTCGAACAGTCCCAGCACGCCGTGGCCGGGGATGCCCAGAATGTACGGCACTTTTTCATTTATAAGTTTCTGTACGATAACTTCTCCGCCAGTCTTTTTCATAGTAGCTCCTTAACTTAAAACTTAAAACTTATAACTTGCAACTTGCAACTTATTTGAGTTCCAGGTACGGATACGTGTCATTGACCACGATCTCGACCTTCCGGTTCTCCTCGATGCTCTTGATGCTGGCCAGCACCATGGCGATGCTGTAAACGTTGTCCTTGCAGTCCGTGCCGGGCGTGCGGCCGGTGTCCAGCGCGTCGAACAGATCTTCCAGTGCGCCGTCATGCTGATCGCGCACGACCTCAGGCTTCTCGAACACGCCCTCTTTGTACCACTCGCCGTAGTGGAGGCCGTTGGTGTGCTCAAAGTATTGGTAGTGCACGTCGCCGAAGCCGTCCCAGACCACGGAGCCCTTGTCGCAGTCGATGCGCCATTCGTTGTCCCAGGATGTCCAGCAGGCCTGCGCGCCGTTGTAGCCGCGGAACAGGTAGGTCACGCCGTTGTCGAACTCGAATACCGCGTCGCACGCGGAATCGCCGGTGTACATGGAGCCCTTCGGCCGGAAGCTGTGGTAGATGACCGACGTGGGCTTGCCGTCCACGAGGTAGCGCGCCATATCGAAGCTGTGGATGTTGTTGTCCTGCAGCTGCGGGTATTTGAGGTTGTTGCGGATGCTGCCCATATCGGCGTTGACGTAAATGCTGCCGCTCAGCAGGGTAGGTTCGCCCAGCAGGCCGGATTTGACCAGTTCGCGGATCTTGCCCACGCGGTCAATGAAGCGGCGGTTCTGCATCACGAAGTAGTGCTTGCCGGTCTCGTCCACGGTCTTGAGGATCTCGTTGACCTGGTCAACGGTGAACGCCATCGGCTTCTCGCCGAACACGTTGTAGCCCGCTTTCAGCGCAGTGGTGACGATCTCGCAGTGCGCGGTGACGAAGGTGAGGTCAATGAGCAGATCGCCCTTTTCGTTCTCCAGCGCTTCTTTTTCGCTGGTGTAGATGCGGCAGTCGAGGCCGTAGCGGTCGCGGTATTTGATGGCGTTGTCAACGTTCCGGTCCACGAGCGCGAGTACTTTGCAGTCGTCGCGTTTGGTGATGTGATCCAGCCAGCGGAAGGTGATGGCGCCGCAGCCGACGATGATGATGTTGTGTTTGATCATGGTGAGTTCTCCTTTATATATAGTTGTGTGTCGTTTCAATGATTTAAGTTCTGCTCACAGATACAGGTCCAGCAGTTTGCGCATGTCCGGCGCGGCGGGCGCGTGTTTGCCGCCGTACGTGGTCGCCCGGTAGCCCCAGGACTCGAATTCCACGCTGGCGCAGCCCTCGTAGCCGATCTCTTTGAGCGCGTCGAAAAAGGCTTTGAAGTTCACATTGCCCTCGCCGATGACGGGGAAGGTGAAGCGGCCGGGTTCCGCGATGCCCACGGCATCCTTCAGGTGCACGTGGAAGATCTTGTTTTTGCCCCAGCCCTTGACCAGGAACTCCATGTCGGTGTTGCCGTACAGTACTTCGTGGGACGGATCCAGGTTGACGCCCAGGAACGGCGAATCGTAGCGGCTCTGCAGGTACTGATTGGTGTAGAAATCGTGAACGAGCATGCCCCAGACGTTCTCCACAGCCAGCTTCACGCCGCACTGTTCCGCCACGGGCAATATCTCGTCGAACGCTTCGAAGACCCACTTCCAGGCGGTGCCGGCGGATACGTGGCGACCAACGATCACCGGATCCGGATTCCACGGCACGGGGCCGGTGAACAGGTTCGCGGTGGTGACGCCGAGGTCGGCAACTTTCTTCAGATTGGTCTTGATGGTCTCTATCGAGGCGCGACGGGCGTCAACGTCGGGTATGACCAGGTCGTGCTGCAGCAGCACTTCGGATATTTTGAGGCCGTTGTCCGCGAGCGCCTTTGTGAGCGCTTCGTTGTCCGCGGCGGTCTTGCCGGGCGCGAAAATGATGTCGTCGATCAATTCCACGCAGTCGTACCCCGATTCCCGCACGTAATGGCATAGTTTACCGTAGTCCCAGCCGAGCATTTCTCCGTTCGCCAAAAAGCCTAATTGGATCATGATGTTCCTCCTTTGCGCAGTTGAGATGCAGCGTTTTCGTTTCTTATTGTGCAACGCGTTTCTGCATCTATAATTATACCTTAAAACTGCTCAAAACGCAAGCGTTTGTCCTTTGCTTTGTACTCTGGGTTATCCTTGTCACCATTATAGAGCGTGAGTGTCAGCCACAATTCTATTTTTAGTTGATTGTGGCTGATGGATAGAAGGAGTGTGTCAGCCACAATCCGTCATTTTGCCAATTGTGGCTGATGGACAGAAGAAGTGCGTCAGCCACAATCCGTTGTTTTGCCAATTGTGGCTGACAAATCATTCTGTTTTCCCAGAAATGCGGCGCCATCACCCGGTTCGCAGCCTTTGCCATCTTCCTCTTTTCCCGCCCTGCGAAGCCGAGTGAATGGCAAAGCATTTCGTTCCTCAGAAATGCGCCGCCATCACCCGGTTCGCAGCATTTGCCATTTGCCCTCCGGTATGTTATTATAGTCCCACTTCCCGAAGGGCGGTCATCAACATGGACAAACAAGTGCAGACGATCAATTCACTGGCGCGGGGGCTCGCGATCATTGACCTCATACACGAACATGGGCGGCTCGGCGTGACCGAGCTGGGCAAGCTGCTGGGCGTCAACAAAAGCAGCGCATACCGCCTCCTGAAAACGCTGGAGGAGCACGGCTACGTGGAGCAGATCGCCGAGAACGGCAAGTATACCCTGGGCCTTAAACTCTGCAAATTCCGGGAGCGCGTGCTGGACTCTTACGACATTCGGGCGGTGGCGCATCCATATCTGGAAGAATTGACGCGGCTCACCGGCGAAGCGGCGGGACTCAGCGTGCGCAAAGGGGACGAAGTGTTCCTGATCGACTGCCTCAGCGCGCCGCATCATCTGGGCGTGATCCTGCAGATCGGCGACCGGGAGGAACTGCACTGCACCGCGCACGGGAAGGCAATGCTTTCTGCGCTCCCCGAAGACGAGCAGCGGCGGCTGCTGAAAAAAGAGAAATTGACCGCGCATACCGTGTATACCGTCACGGACCGGGAGCAGCTGCTGGCGGTGGCGAAGGCAGACAAGGCGCGGCGGTACGCCGTTGACAACGAAGAAACGACGCTCGGCATGCGCTGCGTCGCGGCCAATATATACGATTTCAGCGGCAACGTCGTCGCGGCCATCGGCATCTCCGGCCCCACAGACCGGGTCACCGAAGAAAAGATCCCCGAGTATGCGGGGATCATAACGCGGATCGCGGAAACTATATCGCGGCGGCTGGGGTATTGACCCTGCGCCGTTTTTTTACAGCAGCGGGATGCCCGCGTTTTCGCAGGCGGCAACGGTTGCCTCGTCCCAGATACTCGACTGCACTTCGCCTATGTGGGCACAGCCCAGCATCAGCATGCAGAGGCGGGATTGGCCGATGCCTCCGCCGATGGTGAGCGGGAGTTCCCCGGCCAGCAGCATCTTATGGAACGGCAGTTTGCGGCGGTCATCACAGCCCGCGAGCGTGAGCTGGCGGTCCAGCGATTCGGGATCCACGCGGATGCCCATAGAGGAGATCTCCAGCGCGTTGTCCAGCACGGGATTCCAGAACAGGATATCGCAGTTGAGCGCCCAGTCGTCGTAGTCCGGCGCGCGGCCGTCGTGAGGAATGCCCGAGCGCAGGTTGCCTCCGATCTGCATGATGCACGCGGTGTGGTGGCGGCGCAGGAATTCGCGCTCGCGCTGCTTCGGCGTCAGTTCCGGATACATGTCCTCCAGTTCCTGCGAAGTGATGAACGTGACGTCGCGCTCCAGTTCGACGGTGAGCTGCGGAAAACGCACGTGCAGGCTGTCGTTGGTGTCGGCGATAGCGCCCACCACGGCGCGGACAATAAGTTTCAGATAGTCGAGATCACGGTTCGCGGCGGTGATGATCTTTTCCCAGTCCCACTGGTCAACGTAAATGGAGTGGATGTTGTCCGGTTCCTCGTCCCGCCGGATGGCGTTCATGTCGGTGTACAGTCCGTTGCCCACGCTGAAATGATACCGCTTCAGTGCGAGCCGCTTCCATTTGGCCAGCGAATGCACGACCTGGGCGTCAACGCCGATCGCCGGCACGTCGAAATCCACCGGCCGCTCGTAGCCGTTGAGGTTGTCGTTGAGGCCGGAACTTTCGGTGACGAACAACGGCGCCGATACGCGCTTGAGGTTCAGCGCTTTGGCAAATTCGCGCTGGAATGTATCTTTTATGAACGCGATCGCGCGCTGCGTGTCGTATTCGTCGAGGATCGGCTTATAGCCGGCGGGGATGATGAGTCTGTTCATACGCGTATTCCTTTCGGCAGGGCGGAGGGCAATCGGAGCGCCGCGCGGTACCGGGCAATATTATAACAAACGGGAAGGGAAATGGCAAAAGCCTATTCGACCACAGTCACTTTGACCGTAAAGCTGTGGGTGCCGGCGATCGTGACGTTGACCTCCGCCGTGCCCGGAGCGTGGGGGTAGATCAGGCCGCGCTGATTGAGCGTGATCACGGACGGGTCGGACACCTCGTATGTGACGGGGAAGTTGCGGGCAGAGATCATGTTGCCCTCGTTGTACGCCTCGCCCCAGCTGTGGTCGGAAAAGCGCACCAGCCCGCGGATCTGCTGCCGGTGGACGTCCGTCAGCGACAATGTATACTCCGCGATCACCGGCGTAAACTCCACCACCGTTCGGGGCGAGGAGCCCTGAAACTCGGAGAACGTCTCCCGGATGTACACTTTGAACTCGTTCTCGAAATTGCCGTAGCGTACGGTCACCCGGGTCTCACCGGTCTTGCCTTTGGTGTAGACGCGGTTGCCCTTTATCGAGATCAGCGAGCTGTCGTAGCCGGAGTATTTGATCTTTTTCGTGTCGTTCAGCGCATGGGCGCCCAGCATCGGATCCAGCCACACGAAAGAGACCGTGCCGTAATCCTCGTTTTTCTGGATCTCCACGATCTTGACGTTGGGGGCAATGCCGATCATCGGCGGATCGCTCTCCCGCTCCTGCAGGTAGCCTTCTTTCAGCACGCCGCGGGCGTTGGGGTCAATTGCCTCCGGCTCGCCGGTATACAGCTCCAGCTTCACAGGCTGGAAGGCGGTGGCCCATTTGCCCCAGTTGCCCTCGGCGCCGTCGCTGAACGCGTACCCCACGAACACCGGGTCCTTCAGCTGGATGTGGCCATCCGGCCGCCGTGCCACGCCCATATTGTGACAATACTGATACAGTCCCGTGCGCAGCAGCCCGGTCTGGCGGAACGTCAATCCGTCCTCCGACTCCAGTATAGCGATCCCGCTCTGTGCCGAGAACCGGTGCTGGGTACAGAAACCGATGAACTTGCCCGCATCCTCTAAATACGCCACGTCGCAGGAGTCCTGGCTGTTGATCTTTTCGTATGCCTGCCCCCGGAACTCCAGCCGCGCGGGCCAGTCCTCCGCCGTGTCCGACGTGGACACATACACGAAATTGCCCTCGGGGCAGATCCAGGTGTAGTACATGTATAAAACGTCGTCCACGATCACAAAACTGGGCTCGCCGGCGCCGTAACTCAGGTCATATTCGTCGTAATAGATGATCGGGGCCGGATCGCCGCCCCAGCCGCTGCCGTTCCACTTTTCGTACGGGCCGTCCGCCGATTTGGAGCGGGCAACGAACACGTTATTGTTGACTCCGCCGTTCGTGCTGACAATGGTGGAAGTGTAGCCTAAATAATAATACCCGCCGAAATACACCGCACCGGGATCGCAGCAGGAGAATTTGTCCATGGAATCCGCGCAGGGGACCAGTGTGACTTTTTCGCCGCTGAAATTGACGCCGTCAACAGAATGCTTCACCGACAGCCAGTCCCACTCGCCGCCGTACCCGTTGGTGGAGAACCAGGCATCGCACGTGCCGTCCGCATAATACATGATCGTGGGGCCGTAGCGGTATCCGGCGGCGTCCACCGGCGGCGCGTATATAATGTTGGGCTCTCCGGCGGCGGTGACTCGCACATGGGTGTCCGGATCGGGGTCAATGGCCGGCAGCGTGTCCGTAAACAACGCCGGCGGCTTCGGTCCTTTGCGGCAGCCGGAAAACAGCAGCGGAAGACACAAAGCAATGCACAGCACGAGGCAAAAAGCCCTGCGCAGTGCATTGCGGGTCAATATGCTTTTTTGCTTTTCAGCGTGCTTTCCCATATTTTTCCACGTGTTTTTTGATGGCGTCGAAGGTCTTGTCGCTCAGATAGTGTTCGATGCGGCAGGCGTCTTCCGCGGCGGTCGCTTCGTCAACGCCCAGATCGGTGAACAGCCGGCTGAGCAGCTGATGGCGCTCGTAAATGTGTTTTGCCCGGTTTTCGCCCGCTTCGGTGAGCGAAATGAATCCCTGCGCGTCGGTGACCACGAGCCCGTCCTTTTTCAGCAGCCCCAGCGCACGGCTGACGGAGGGCTTCGAGTAGCCCATGTACGTACCGACGTCAATGCTCCGCACCGCCGTTGACTTCTGTGACAACACATATATGGTTTCGAGGTACATTTCTCCGGATTCGCGTAAAGTCATACTGCTGCCTCCTCCGTCTGCCTGCGGTCAATGCTCGCCCGGCCGCGGTTTGCGGCCACGTTCCGGCTGTGATTGCCCGGCTGTCAACCGAAATTATAGCGTAAACAGCGGCAAGTTGCAAATGGCGGCCGGCGCTTCGCCTCCTTTTCTGTTTTCGTCAGCCACAAAGTGCAAAAGTCCCGAGTTGTGGCTGACACCTCCTTGTGATTCGTCAGCCACAAAGTGCAAAAACCCCGGGTTGTGGCTGACACCTTCCGCTGATTCGTCAGCCACAAAGTGCAAAAGCCCCGGGTTGTGGCTGACACCTCCTTGTGATCCGTCAGCCACAAAGTGCAAAAACCCTGGGTTGTGGCTGACACCTTCTTGTGATTCGTCAGCCACAAAGCGCAATATTCCCGGGGTGTGGCTGACACCTCCTTGTGATTCGTCAGCCACAAAGTGCAAAAGTCCCGGGTTGTGGCTGACACAATTCTTCGCGGAGGCCGAAAAGATGAAAAGAAAGGGGTTTCGGCCTACGTCCATCCTTGTTGCGGAGGCCGAAAAGGTGGAAAGAAATGGTTTTCGGCCTACGCTCCGCCTCTTCGCGGAGGCCGAAAAGATGGAAAGTAAAGGGTTTCGGCCTACGCTCCACCTCTTCGCGGAGGCCGAAAAGATGGAAAATAAAGGGTTTCGGCCTCCATCATCGGCCTCCAAACATTTTTCAAAAAAGCTATTGACAAGTTAGCGGCGGCTAATTATAATATACGACGGTTAGCGACAGCTAACCTATTATTACGATGAATGGTTAGCATAAACTAACCAATAATTACGACCAAAAGTTAGCAAAAGCTAACTCAATCGACACATATCACGGGGAGGGCAGGAAAACATGATACCGCTCTGTTACGCAGAAACAGGACAGCCGCAGATCATAAAGAAGATCGGCGGCAATCCGGAGACCAGACAGCACCTGGAGAACCTCGGGTTCAACATCGGGGGAGAGGTCGTTGTCATCAGCACCCTGGGCGAGAACATGATCATCAAAGTCAAGGAATGCCGTGTTGCCGTCAGCGACGAGCTGGCGCGGAAAATAATGGTCTGACAATATAAAGGAGGAATATCACTTGAAAACACTCAGAGACGTAAAAATCGGCGAGACCGCCACAGTTGTGAAACTTCACGGAGAAGGCGCGGTAAAGCGGCGCATCATGGACATGGGCATCACCCGGAGAACTAAAGTATACGTGCGCAAAGTTGCCCCGCTCGGCGACCCCATCGAAGTCACTGTCCGGAATTACGAGCTCTCAATCCGCAAAGCGGACGCGGAAATGGTCGAGGTCGAAGAAACCGAGTGAGCAGATAAGCAGAAAGGAAGCATTTTTATGGACATCAGAATCGCCCTCGCGGGCAATCCGAACAGCGGTAAAACGACGCTATTCAACGCGTTGACCGGCTCCAACCAGTTCGTGGGCAACTGGCCCGGCGTCACCGTGGAAAAGAAGGAGGGCAAGCTGAAGAAGCACGACGGCGTTATTGTCACCGACCTGCCCGGCATCTACTCGCTCTCGCCGTACACGCTGGAAGAAGTGGTGGCGCGCAACTACCTCATAGGCGAGCGGCCGGACGCGATACTGAACATCGTTGACGGCACAAACCTGGAACGAAACCTGTACCTGACCACGCAATTGACGGAGCTGGGGATCCCGGTGGTAGTCGCCATCAATATGATCGACATCGTTAAAAAGGAAGGCGACAAGATCAACACCGCGGAACTGTCGCGCCAGATCGGCTGCCCCGTGATCGAGATCTCCGCGCTGAAGGGCACCGGTATAATGGAGGCTGCGGAAGCGGCCATTGACGCCGCGCAGAACGGCAAGACCATACCGCAGCACAAATTCTCCGGCCCCGTGGAGCACGCGCTGGCGCATATTGAGGAGGCCGTTGTCCACGACCTGCCCGAAGAGCAGCAGCGCTGGTACGCGGTGAAGATCTTCGAGCGCGACGAAAAAGTGCTGGAATCGGTCAAACTGGATCCCGACACGCTGGCGCACATCGAGAAGGATATCCAGGCTGCCGAGACCGAGCTGGATGACGACGCGGAAAGCATCATCACCAACGAGCGCTACATCTACATCGCGGAAGTCATCAAGGCCTGCTATAAAAAGAAGAAAGAGAATCAGCTGACGAAGAGCGACAATATCGACAAAGTCGTCACCAACCGGTGGCTTGGTCTGCCGATCTTTGCCATCGTAATGTTCCTGGTGTACTACATCGCGATGGTGACGGTGGGTACCGCGGCTACCGACTGGGCCAACGACGGCCTGTTCGGCGACGGCTACCATCTGTTCGGCATTGGGTCAAAAAAATACGAGACGAAAGTCGAAGATTACGAAGCCGCGGTCAACGCCCTCGCCGCGTTCGAATTTGACGTGGATACCGAGGCGGAGGATTTTGACGCGGACAAACTCGCAACGAAGATACAGAGTTTCACCACGGACAAGACGTCTGCCGAAGTTGATGTAACGGATGATGAGACGCTGGAAGAGACGACGCTGACGGTATATTATGACACGGTCCCCGCGGATGCCGATGAGGAAACCACTAACGCTATGACATTTAAAGAAGCGGTGGAATACTTCAAGGGCAGGGACTTCAGTTTCGACGAGCCGGATCCCGCGGACGACGGCGTCTGGGTGCCCGGTGTTCCCGCGCTGCTGGATAAGCTGCTCCTTGATGCGAATGGCGATCCTAAAGTTCCCGACTGGCTGTACGGCCTGATCCAGAACGGTATCGTGGCCGGCGTCGGCGCGGTGCTCGGCTTCGTGCCGCAAATGCTGGTGCTGTTCTTCCTGCTGGCGATCCTGGAGGGCTGCGGCTACATGGCGCGTATTGCCTTCGTGCTGGACCGTATTTTCAGAAGATTTGGTCTTTCAGGCAAATCCTTCATACCGATGCTCGTGGGTACCGGCTGCGGCATCCCCGGCATAATGGCCTCGCGAACGATAGAAAATGAACGCGACCGCCGTATGACAATTATGACCACCACGTTCATTCCCTGCGGCGCCAAACTGCCCTTCATCGCGATGGTGGCCGGCGCACTGTTCGGCGGGTCTGCGTGGGTATCCGTTTCCGCATACTTTATCGGCATGGCGGCGATCATCATCTCCGGTGTGATGCTTAAGAAGACCAAGCGATTCGCGGGCGATCCCGCGCCCTTCGTAATGGAACTTCCGGCGTACCATCTGCCTACACTGAAAAACGTGCTGCGTTCCACCTGGGAGCGCGGCTGGTCCTTCATCAAAAAAGCCGGCACGATAATCCTGCTTTCCACTATTGTAGTCTGGTTCACGTCGTACTTCGGCTGGGTCGACGGTTCGTTCCGGATGCTGGCGGAAGAGGAGATGGGCAACTCGATCCTGGCTTACATCGGCAAAGGCTTCGCCTGGCTCTTCGCACCGCTCGGCTGGGGCAACTGGAAAGCTGCGGTCGCGTCCGTCACCGGACTGGTGGCCAAGGAAAATATTGTCGGTACGATGGGTATCCTGTACGGCAACTGGGCCGGCATTGCCGCCTCGTTCGCAACTAAATTCGCGGGCTTCTCGTTCCTGGTGTTCAACCTGCTCTGCGCCCCGTGCTTCGCGGCGATCGGCGCTATCCGGCGCGAGATGAACAGCGCGAAGTGGACGTGGTTCGCGGTAGGCTATCAGTGCGGTTTCGCGTATGCGATCGCGCTCATGATCAACCAGTTCGGCAATCTGTTTACCGGCAAACTCGCTTCCGGCGCCGGAGCCGCGGTCAATGTGATCAGTCTGATCGTTGCCTTCGCGGTGCTGGGTCTGATGATCTACATGTTGTTCTTCCGCAAATATAAGGAGGCAACGAAACTCACTCAGACTGTCAAAGTCTGACCGAAAAGTGTGCCGAACGTACGGCGGAACAGTGAAAGGAGCTGATCAATATGAAATGGTTTGCGGACAATGCGGTCACGCTCATCACGGTTGCCGCCGTCCTGGCGCTGGTGGCGCTGGCAATATGGTCGCTGATCCGGAGCAAAAAGCACCGCCCCACCTCCGGCGGTTCCGGCTGCTCCGGGAACTGCGCCTCCTGCGGCGCGGGCTGCCCGTATTGTAAAAAATAGTCGGGTCTGACTGTTATTCGGCCTCCGCTGCGCAGGGACGCCTTGCAGCGGAGGCCGAACTCATTCATATAATAACGGTTCTGCGCGCCTTAAGCGCTTTCGCCGTTATTTCTTTTTCTTTTTGGCGACAGCGATGCCGATAGCCGCCGCAGCCACAACTGCGCAGCCGGCAGCGATTCCGATGATCGCCCCGGTGGGAAGGCCTTTCTTATTGTCCTTGTTGTCCTTTTGGTCGTTATTGCCGCTGTTGCCGGGATCCTGCGTAGCATTATCCTTCGGCGCTTCCGTGGCAGTCGCCTTGGGAGCATCCGTCACTTCCGGCGCTTCCGTCGGTTCGGGAGTGGCGGTCGGTTCGGGAGTAGCGGTCGGCGGAGGAGGATCGCCCGGCGCCTGATAATAGAACTGCATGTTGTTGCTGCTTTCATCCATATTCAGATATGCGTAGGAGATCTCGTCATCTTCCGACTTAAGCTCTACGACCGCTCTGATCTCGTGCATAAGGCCGTCCTGCAGGCCGGTAACGTCAACTTCGATCTCGAGCCGGGAAGCATATCCGCCGCCCGCGCCTCTAACAGCTGCCTCGGTCGCCTTAAACGCGTTTTCAAGGAAGACCGGATCGCCGTCGTCGATCTGATATCCGGCGCGGGTCATCTCCGCTTCGAAACCGGCCCAGCCGCGGAAAGTGAAGTTCTCGTACGGATCCGCCCGGCCGTCGATCTCTCTGCCGTATTCCTCAAGCTTTGCGCTGGCGCTGCCGTCCACGCCTTCCATAATAATATTATCCAGCTGAACTCTATTGACGAAGAACGTGTCAAAGCTCATGTTTTTGCCGCCCGCATCCAGGAAGTCTTCGATCTCTGCGCCTTCCACGACGGTGTGCTCACCGACATCCTCCGGGTCCTTCATTATCTTGACGTCGTTGTCGTTGATCCCGAGCGCCGAAACGGTCCATTCGGTGGGCGCTTTGGGCAGCGTCGTATAGCCATGTCCTTTAATGACCGCGAACAATCCCATCTTCATCGTTTCGGTAAATTTGTAGCCTTCGCCTTCATCGTAATCATCGCCGATCGTGAAGAACGACTGCGGAAGCTTTACTTCGATGACAACATTTTCCTCGTCCTGTACATAGACCGCCTCCGGAATCAGGTCGGTAATATCCGCCCCGGCGGGATCAGAGTCGTCAAGAAGCTTGGTCTCCCAGTTATGCTGCAGAATCTTCAGCGCGTGATTTTCCACAACAAATGTGACGAACAGAGGCTGCTGGTCGTCGGCAATATTGCCCGGATTGAACGCGATCTGATACCGGTCGCCTTCGTTAAAACCGCTGTTCGGAATAACGATACCCACGAAAAGGACCTGGAACAGCAGACCGTCTCTCGGGGTATTAAGATAGTACGTGATCGTCGTGTCCAGCGTTCCGCCCGTCCACGTTTGTACGTTGTCGGGCTTCATCTCGAACATGGTCGCGTACTCGCCTTCAGTGATAACGCCATCCACCATGGGATCGTCGTCCGCTGCGATCACCGGAAGGGTAAAGAGCGAAAGCAGCATTACGGCGGTAATTATGATCGCTAATACTTTTTTCATAGGTACCTCCTGTATATTGTTTTTGGTAGGTCAATTATATCAGGCGGCTCCGGCCGGTGTCAATGCTGACGGCGGCTTGACTGGGCTCTGCTCCCGATTTCGCAAAAACCACAGCCGCGCGACCGGCGGCGCCATGTCGGCTAGCAGGCGGATTAGGACAAAAATGCATATTTCTTTTCTTATTATACCATGGAAGGCGACTTCTAAGGCAATTTGTATGCTAATGCGTATTGCCTACTTGGGCAATTTTATAATTCTAGGATTGTTTTATACCAGATTGGGCGCCTTCTCTCGATTATCGGCTCTATCGACTTTTAAGCGATTAGGATAAAATGACTTCAGATTAAAGTTTTTATACCACGATAGTCTCGGATGATAGGATTAATTTAATCTATATCAATGTTTCTATACCATTTTTTGAGTTTCGCGTTTTTGAAAATGAGCGGGAGCAAGAAAAAACTAGTATTAAACCATGTGGGTCAAGACTTTTTATACCAGATATGGCCCAAAAAATGAAAATGAGGCGGCCACAATGGAAAAAAACAGGCGGACAAGCAAAGCTGACCGAGCGCCGTCGGTCGCGCGACTTGACTCTGCTGCGAAATCGGGAGCAGAGCCCTTGCCCGCGGCCGCTTGCCAGCACCCGTTTATTTATGCTAAAATTCCATTGTCGAATTTCTGCTGAAAGGTGAGCGCCATGGGAAAAAACTGGATAATACTCGGGGTAGTGCTGGTTGCCGTCGTTGTCGTCGTGGCGGTCACCGCGGTCATTATAATTGACCGGAAAAACAGCAAAGCCAAAACCGAAGACGCGGCCTTCGAGCCGGGCGGTAAATCGTTTGTCTGGGAAAAAGACGGCTTCGGCGGCGACTTCGTAATAACGCTGAATGAAGACAGCACGTATACGTATTACGAAGGCGGGCTCAGCAGCTATATCGGCACGGGCGCGTGGACGGTCAATGACGGGATATTGACCCTGACCGAAGCGACCGGTTATCAAAAAATATTTAATTTCAATGTTAAAACAAACGAACTGGTTTATATTGCCGACGGCTCGGATCGGTTCCTGTATGTCAATGTTGAGGACGGTGACAGATTCATCATGAGAAAAGATGCTAAAATCGAATTGCCCCCGGAAGCGGTAAAGCCCACCTGCGTGCTGGTGGTGGAAGCCGGCGGCAAATGCTTTTATGCGAACCTGGATGACAATCCCTCCGCAAAAGCCCTGATCGAAAAGCTTAACTCCGGCGGGATCACCGTAGAGATGCACGACTACGGCAATTTCGAAAAAGTCGGTGCGCTGCCGTGGGAACTGCCCCGCAGCGACACGCAGATCACGACCCGACCGGGGGATATCATTCTTTATCAGGGCAACCAGATCACGCTCTACTACGATGAAAACACCTGGAATTTCACCCGGCTCGCCAATATCGGCAACGTAACGAAGGAAGCGCTGCTCTCCGTCCTCGGCGAGGGCGATGTCTCGGTCCGGTTTTCGCTCGAATGGGGGGAATGACAAGGGCATTTTGATTCCGTCGAGCTGACGATAAATAATTAGTACAGGATAATCCTATCGTACAAAAATGCGGATTCCGCATTTTTGGCTAATAAGACCTGCTGGTGGAAGAGTGAACTATGGTGAACCGAAGGGACATTTAAAAAAGGAAAGGAGCTGCCTCAAAATGATACTTTCAATTTTAATAATAGCAATTTATGCGGCACTGCATGTCGTCCTGTTTATGTTCATCGCGAAAGACATCCGGCTCATTGAAACCAATTACAGCCGCGCTGCCGGCTATGGAATGCGGCGCATGAAAATAATTTTGCTCGTATTGTCGCTGCTCCTGGTGCCGTTAACAATTGCGATTGGAGTGTTTCTGACCGCGGCTCCCATATTCGATCCGGGTGTATCGAGCGTTATCGCCATCGTTGTTCTGATCCTCGCGTGTGCGCTTACGGAGACAATACTCCTGAACCGCGGCGAAGAAAAACACCGTGTGCTTCCCTGGGCGCTGGCGGCGGTAAATCTGATTTCCGCTCTGCTGCTCTGGCTGACCTTGCTTGCGCTTCTAAGATTCAGCAATGGATTATCGGATTGGCTGTACAGTTATTACTATACGCCGCCTTATGATCCGTGGAAGATGATCGACATTGTCCCGTTTGTCGCTTTGATGATCACTGCGCTGCAGCTGGTGCTCATGGCAAAACAACTGTTTTATGCGCTGCGTTTTCGGGTGGGAGCAAGTGTGATCCCCATGCATCTTGCGGTGATCGGTGCGAATCTGATTTCCTGCGGTATCGCTATGGTATTGCCCCGCGTGATCCCCGACCCTGAAGTGTACGCAAACGTTAGTATTGCGGTCCTGATCCTCTTGAACTTAGGCGCCATTGCCGCCTCGATAGTTATTTATCTGCGTGATGACTACAGGATCAGGTTTTCCAAATATCCGCCGCAGCCGAAGGAGTTGAGGCCCGGCGGCGTCGGAGCGATCTCCGACGGGCAGGCGATCTCGGAGCTGCCGATAGGCATTGACGGAGGGCTCGACGGAGTGAGCGGCATCAGCGGCGATATGATAGTTACAACAAAAAAGTAGGTGATGACATTGTCCGGATCGATCAGTAAGCTCGGGAGCGGGATACAGAAGATCGTTGACAAATTCATGGGCTGCGGCCTGTCGCAGGAAGAGACGCGCGCCGAAGGGGAGCGATACGTCACGCCCGGAATCGGCGAAGTGGCCCGTAGAGTGGCGGCGGAGAGCGTTGTCCTCCTCAAAAACGACGGCATGCTGCCGCTCTCGAAGGAGAAGCCGGTGGCGGTGTTCGGGCGTTGTCAGTTCGACTGGTTTTACGTGGGATACGGCAGCGGCGGCAACGTCCACGCGCCCTATTATGTGAATCTGATGAAGGGGCTGGACAACGCGGGCGCGGCATACGACCGCGAACTGGCGGCGGAGTACCGCAGCTGGACAGAGAGTCCGAAATACAAGGCGAACCACGGCTGGTGGGGGCACTGGCCGTTCAGCCATCCGGAGATGGAAATCACGGACGAGACGCTTAGGCGGGCGGCGGACAATACGGACACCGCACTGGTGGTCATCGGCCGCGCGGCCGGCGAGGATCGGGACAACCGCCTTATTCAGGGCAGCTACTATCTGACCGACGCGGAGCTCCGGCTGCTGGACCAGGTCACCGAGGCGTTTGCGCATGTTGCCGTCGTGCTCAACACCGGCAGCATCATCGATATGGCGTGGACGGAGCGGTACGGGAATAGATTGTCCGCGATCCTGATCGCGTGGCTGGGCGGCATGGAGAGCGGCAACGCGGTGGCCGACGTCCTGTACGGCGCCGTCGATCCATGCGGGAAGCTGCCGGACACCATCGCGCGGCGATACGAGGATTATCCGTCGGCGGCGAATTTCGGGGGCAAAAAGTTCAACGAATACCGCGAAGACGTGTTCGTGGGCTACCGGTATTTTGACGAGCATCCGGACCGGGTGCTGTGGCCGTTCGGGTTCGGATTGAGCTACGCGCAGTACGAGTTCGGGGCGCCGGAGGACAGCGTGCGCCTGCCGGAAGCGGACAACGCGCCGCTGCGGCTGCGCGCGGAAATTACAGTGAAGAATCTTGGCTTTTGTACAGGGGGACAGACCCCGTGTTCAAAAAGCCGGACGTCGGTGGCGCTGTATTGCCGCCGGCCGGAGGGCAATATCCGCAAGCCGCGCCGGGTGCTGGTCGCCTTCGCGATGACGCAGGAACTGGCGCCGGGAGAGGCGGAGCGCGTGGTGCTGGAGGCGGATGCGAAGAGCATTGCCACCTTCGACGCAGACCGGAACGCGTTCGTGCTGGAAGCGGGTCAATACGAGTTTTACGCGGAATCCACCCCGATCGGCGGTTTTTCGACGGAGTTCCGCGTGCTGGAGCAGTGCACTGAGATTTGCACCTCGAGCGTCGCACTGCGCGAGCGTATCCTGTCTGATTTGAACAAGGGGACAGACCCCGTGTCAAAAGAAAGCGTGTCAGCTCACGCGGCGGAGATCTTAGACCGGCTCACGGACGCGGATATGGCGGCGTTGACCCGCGGCCACGGAATGATGAACTCCCCGCTGGGCACGAAGGGCAACGCCGGCGTTCTCGGCGGCATCACGCCGGCGCTCCGGGAAGCGGGTATTCCGCCCATTGTCACCTCCGACGGCCCCGCGGGCCTCAGGCTCGCCGCGTATTGTACGCTCTTGCCGTGCGGGACCGCCATTGCCGCCTGCCGGGACACGGCGCTGGCAGAGCAATTGTTCGCGCTGGTGGGGAATGAAATGGGGCACTACGGCATTGACATCTTCCTCGGCCCCGGCATGAACCTGCACCGCAACCCGCTCTGCGGCCGGAATTTCGAGTATTTCGCGGAAGACCCCGTGGTCACCGGAACCATGGCGACGGCGGTGGTGCGCGGCATACAGTCCGCGGGCAAAGCGGCCTGCCCGAAGCATTTCGCGTGCAACAACCAGGAGTTCAAGCGCAACACCAACGACTCGCGGCTGTCAACACGCGCCCTGCGCGAACTCTATCTCCGCGGCTTCGAGATCTGCGTAAAGACCGCAGCGCCCCTCGTGCTGATGACCTCGTACAACAAGGTCAACGGCGTCTGGGCCCACTACAATTACGACCTGGCCACCGCGGTGCTGCGGGGCGAGTGGGGATTCGAGGGCCTGGTGATCACCGACTGGTGGATGCAGCGGTCAAAAAGCCCCGAATTTCCGCGCCTCCGGGACAATGCGTACCGCGTCCGCGCGGGTGTTGACGTCCTGATGCCGGGCAACCTCGGCAAATCTGCCCACAAATACGTCCCCGACCGCTCGCTGACGAAGCGCCTCGACACGCCCGGCGGGCTTACGCGCGCCGAACTGCGCCGGACCGCGGCACGGGTGATAAGGCTGGGGGAGAAAATTAAAAGTGATAAGTGATAAGTTATAAGTGATAAGTGATAAGGGAGGGACTTCCAACTTCTAACTTGAAACTTAAAACTTAAAACTTGAAACTTTACATTCTTCCGTGACTGGGATATAATGCACATATGCAGCGAGCGCAAAACGCGCTCCGTAAAAAGGAGGAACGAAATCATGGCAGACGTAAACGAAACCCTCAATAAACTCAACGACACGAAAGATTTCACCGAAGAGTACGAGCAGGAAGATATCCAGAACAATAAAGTGATGGGTATCCTGGCGTATCTCGGCATTCTGGTGCTGATCCCGATCTTCGCGGCGAAGGATTCCAAATTCGCGCGCTTCCATGCGAACCAGGGCCTTGTGCTGGCGATCGCCGGTATTGCACTCAGTATCATCGGCGGCGTGCTGAGCTGGATCCCGATCGTCAACATCATTGCCGGCATCGTATGCGGCCTTGCCGGTCTGGTGCTCTTTATTCTTATGATCCTGGGCATCGTCAACGTGGTCAACGGCCGCGCCAAAGAGCTTCCCATCGTGGGCAAGATCCGCATCCTGAAGTAAGACAGCGGGCGGCTTGTCACCGCCGGCAACACTGAAAAGCGCATTTGGAGCTGTTCAAAAACCTTGCCTGCTCTTGCGAGGCGGATGAACAGCTCCATCTTATAACGGCTGTTAAAACAGGGACGGTGTTCAGGCAGCCTTTTCTTTTTGTTTTTTCCGTGGTTATATAGTGAAAAGGCAGTTGGGAATACTTCCGGCGCCATGGGTGGTATCCCTAATTTAGAAATATGAAAAACGGGATACCGCCAGCGCTCCGAACGGTATCCCTAATTTAGGTATATGTAAAATTAGGATACCGCCAACGCTCCGAGTGGTATCCCTAATTTATGGATATGGAAAAACGGGATGCCGCCAGCGCTCCGAGCGTTATCCCTGATTTCGGTATATGAAAAATCGGGATACCGCCAGCGCTCCGAGTGGTATCCCTAATTTAGAGATATGGAAAAACGGGATACCGCCAATGCTCCGAGCGGTATCCCTGATTTAGAAATATGGAAAATCGGGATACCGTCAATGGATTCCAACAGGCTCCGGCGGGCTCCGGCGGATCCCGGGGAAGCGCGGCAGCGGCTTAGGCAGCGTCCGGCAGCGCCCGGATTCATTTTGTTGTCGACAATTTACCGCATAAATGGTAGAATTACCCCAAAGACCGCGGCCGAAGAGGCCGAAGAGACGGAAGAGACTGCAGAAGCAGGAGCTGCGCAGCCGCAGCAAACACGAAAGGACTCAGATACTATGGTGCGAAGCGAATATCCCAGACCGCAGCTCCGGCGCAGCGATGACAGCTGGGTCAATCTGAACGGTAAGTGGGAGTTTGAAATTGACCACGGAAACAGCGGGGTGTCGCGCGGGATGTTCCGGGCGGATGCGAAATACAGCCGGGAGATCTTTGTCCCGTTCTGCCCGGAGAGCAAATTGTCCGGCATTGAGAATAAAGACTTCATGCGCTGTGTATGGTACCGGCGGCAATGTACGCTAAAGCCCGACTGGGACACGGCGAAAGGCCGCGTGCTGGTGCATTTCGGCGCGGTGGACTATTTCGCGCAGGTCTGGGTGGGTGATGAATACGCCGGCGGCCACAAAGGCGGCTACGCGCCGTTCCAATTGGATATAACCGACAAACTCAAAGGCGCGCGGGAGTTCCGGCTCACGGTGCGGGCGGAGGATGACGTACATTCGCCGGCGCAGCCGTCGGGCAAGCAGAGCTACGACTACTTCTCCGCGGGCTGCCACTACACGCGCACCACGGGCATCTGGCAGACCGTGTGGCTCGAGTACGTGCCAAACTATTATATACGTCATGTGCTGTTGACGCCCGACGTGAAGAACGAAAAGCTTAACGTGCGCGTGCGGCCGGAGCGGTATCTCGCGGCGGGGTCAAAATTGACCTTCACCGTGCGCGACGGGGACAACATCCTCCGCACCCTCACTGTAGCGGCCAACTGGGGCGAGACCGAAATTGACATCCCGATGCCGGGGGCAACGCTCTGGGAGCCCGGAAAGCCGTACCTGTACGGGCTGGACGTAGTATTGACCGCGCCGAACGAACCGGAAGACCGCGTCGAATCGTATTTCGGCATGCGCAGCGTGGAAGTGACGCCCAAATGCGTGCTGATCAACGGCAAGCCCGTGTTCCAGCGCCTGATCCTGGATCAGGGTTTCTATCCCGACGGCATTTACACCGCGCCGGATGACAGCGAGCTCCGGGCGGATATCGAGCGGTCGATGGCAATGGGCTTCAACGGCGCCCGCCTCCACCAGAAAGTGTTCGAGCCCCGCTTCCTGTACTGGGCGGACATACTCGGCTACCTGTGCTGGGGCGAACACGCCAGCTGGGGCTTCGACGTGTGCGATCCCGCGGTGTTCACTTCGTTCCTGAACGAATGGTGCGAGATCGTGGAGCGCGACTGCTCCAGCCCGGCGATAATCGGCTGGTGCCCGTTCAACGAGACGCCCCGCGCCGAGGAGACGCTGGGGGCAATATACCGGCTCACTAAACGGCTGGATCCGTCGCGGCCGGTGATCGACACCAGCGGCTGGAGCCACCATATTACACCGGACGGCAGACCGGGTACCGATGTGTACGACTTCCACGACTACGAGCAGAACGCCGCGGTGCTGGCGGAGCGGATCAGGCCGTATTCCGAGGGCAAAACGCCGCCGCACGCGCCGGTCACCGACCCGAAAGCCTGGCACCCGGACACCCCGTATTTCTGCAGCGAGTTCGGCGGCACGCGCTGGGCGGAGACGGACGCAGGCTGGGGCTACGGCGTGGGTCCGGCCAACGAGCAGGAATTCATAGACCGGTTCGGATCGCTGGTGACACTGCTATTGCAGGATCCGGATATGTGCGCGTTCTGCTACACGCAGCTTACGGATGTGGAGCAGGAGAAGAACGGACTCTACACGTACGAGCGGCAGGCGAAGTTCCCGCCGGAGACGCTGCGGAAGTATGTGGCGGCGAAAGCGGCAATAGAATCAGGGAATTGAGAAATTGGAGGAATTCGGGTGTTGACAAGCAAGGCGAGAGCAGAACTCCGGGCGGAGGCCAACGAACTGCAGGCGATCTTTCAGATCGGCAAAGGCGGTGTGGAAGAAAACCTGATAAAGCAGGTGGACGATGCGCTGGAAGCCCGCGAACTGATAAAAATAAAGGCGCTGGAAACGGCGCCGTTGTCCGCGAAAGAAGCGGCAGAAGCGCTGGCGGAGGCAACGGGCGCCGACGTGGTGCAGGTCGTCGGCCGCGCGATAGTGCTGTGGCGGAAATCAAATAAGTTGCAAGTTGCAAGTGATAAGTTGCAAATTAAGGGCGGCAAATTGCCGGCGGGAGGCAGAAAAAATGCAGCGAAACGCTAAAAGCACGGCGGCGCTCCGCAAAGTGAAATACTTCCTGCTGGACATGGACGGCACTATCTACCTGGACACCACGCTGTTCGACGGTACGCTGGAATTTCTGGACATACTGAAGCAGCAGGGGCGGCGCGCGATATACATCACCAACAACTCCTCCAAAAGCGTGAAGGAGTACGTAAAAAAACTGCACAACATCGGCATCGAGGTCCCGGCGGAAGATTTCTGCACCTCGGCGCAGGCGCTGGTGTATAATCTGGACAAGGTCAAGCCCGGCGCCCGCATCTACCTCGTAGGCACGCCGCCGCTGGCGGATTATCTGCGGGAATGCGGCTTTACGCTGCTGGATGACTACACCGATGATCCCGCACTCCGGCCGGATTACGTGGTGCTGGGTTTTGACACCACTGTCACGTACGAGAAGCTGCGGATCGCGTGCGACTACCTCACCGACGGCGTGGAGTTCTGGGCCACGCACCCCGACATGGTGTGTCCGATGCGGCCCGGTCATTCGGTGCCCGACGCCGGTGCGTTCATGCTGCTGTTTGAGGGGGCAACGGGCCGCCGTCCCTCATTTGTGGCAGGCAAACCGAACCCGTGCATGATCCAGATGTGCATGGACAAATACGGATTGAAACCGGACGAAGTGGCGGTGGTGGGCGACCGGCTGAATACGGATATATTGTCCGCGAAAAACGCCGGAGTGATCTCCGTGTGCGTGCTGACGGGAGAGGCAACGCTCGCGGATATTGACGCCACGCCCAAAGAGCGCAAGCCGGATTACGTGTTTGACAGCATAAAAGATATATACGAGATCTTGAAAGCGGCGCGCAGGCCGCGGGGAGGCAGACATGCATAATCACGCATTTTCTACGATCAAAGTCACCGGCAAAGGCGTGCTCAGACTGCGCCCGGATACCACGCGGGTGAGCATCACGCTGAACGGCCGCCACAAAGATTACAGCGAGACGGTGCGCCGCAGCACGGAAGACAGCGAAAAGCTGAAGGACGTTCTGGAAAAGCTGGGCTTTAAGCGCACGGAGCTGAAGACGCTGAATTTCCGCGTTGACCCGCGCTACGAGAGCTACCGCGAGAACGACGAATACAAACAGCGCCTGGTGGGATACGAGTTTTACCACGGCATGAAGCTGGAATTCCTTTCCGACAGCGCGCTGCTGGGCCGGGTGCTGTACGCGCTCGCCACTTCCGGACTGGATCCGGAGTTCAGCCTGAGCTACACCGTGCGCGATACCGAGGGGGCAAAGAATCAGCTCCTCAGCGCGGCGGTGGCGGACGCCCGGGCGAAGGCGGAGGTGCTGTGCGCGGCGGCGGGCAATACGCTGGGCGACGTCCTGCACATCAACTACTCCATGGACGAACCGGATTTCGTGGTGCGGCCAATGGCGAAAGCGATGCTGCGCTCCGATATGGCGGCCAACGGCGCCGCGGAATCTTTTGACATGGACATCGAACCGGACAACATCGAAGTCAGCGACACGGTGACGCTCGTCTGGACTACATGGAAAAACCGGGACGGCGAAATATATTGACCGGAACGGCGGGAAACGCGAATTGACCGCCTGTAAGATATAAAGGAGGAAACGTTGAAATGAAACGATTGATCGCACTGCTTCTGGCTTCCGCTATGCTGCTGGCAACGGCGGCCGGCTGCGCCGTGAAAAACAATGAAGGACCCACACAGGCGCCGGTCGTTACGGACGAGCCGGTCGTAGTCGAGCCTACCGATGAGCCCTTTGCCACCGACGCGCCAACTGAAGCGCCCGTTGTCACCGATGCACCGACGAGCCGGCGACCACCGACGAGCCGGCAGCCACCGACGAGCCGGCGCTCACCGAAGAACCGGTAATCACCGGTCCGGCGACGGAAGGACCCGAAGTGACGGTCGAGCCTGCTACGGCAGAACCGGCTACCGGCGAACCCGCGACGAATGTTCCGGCCACGCAGGTGCCCGCGACAAATGTACCGACACCCACGAAAGTGCCGGCCACCGCTACGCCGAAACCTACCACCGCTGCGCCTACGCCCACGGCGGAACCGGGCCCCGATTCCAACATCCGGGTCACGTTCAAGTCGTCTAAAGCTGCAACATATTTCACGGGCGGCAACGCGGTCAAAGCCGAATCGGTCACCGACGCGGACTACGGCCGGGTGATCAAGCTCAGCACTACTTCCGCGACCAACGACCCGTTCATTTCGTTCAACTACAAGAAATACATGACAGACTACGGTCTGACGCAGGCGTCGGCCAGCACGTATAAGGTCGTGGTGATGAAGATCAAGCAGGAGAAATGCTCCAGTACCCAGAGTGAGATCTTCTACATGGCGGGCAATATGGTTGGGGCTACACCGGGCTACAGCAAAACCTCCGTGTTCGACAACTCCGATCCCGACTGGCAGTATGTGATATATGACCTGACCAACTCCACCGGCTGGAGCGGCAATATCAACGGCTTCCGATTTGACTACATGTACACCGCGCAGGCCGCCGGCGAGTCTATCTACATCGGCGAGCTGATCTTCGCCAAGAACCTGGACGAAGTCGTCGAGCTGCTGGGCGGCGGCGGGGCGGATGCGCATGCGTTGTCCGCGGCGGACCAGCAGCGCGCAGAGCAGCTGATCAACAGCGCCTCCGATCCGGCACCCAGCGTATCCAACAAAAAGCTCAACGCGGCACACGAAGATTCGGACATCTCCCTGTGGTTCAACCATCCGTACGTAAAGACGCCCGAAGCCTCCACCAAGTCCACCGGCCTCAACACCTACCAGATCCGCATGGCAAAGAACGAGATCGAGGGCGTGCAGTTCCTGCTGGCTTCCACCAAGGCCAAGACGGGGCTCACCGCCGAATTGACGCCGTTCACCGACGCGTCGGGCAATACGCTCCGCCACGTGATCTGCTATGGCTACTATTTTGATGACGTGGAAGGGCAGTCGATCGTTGACCCCATCCCCGAACTGGAAGGCAGCTTCGACCTGAAAGCCAATAAGAGCAAGACGTTCCTGATCAAAGTCTACACCGAAAAGACCACAAAAGCGGGTCAATACTCCGCGACCCTCACCATTAAAGACAGCGCGGGCAGAGAGATCAAGAAAGCCAAAGTTTACGTCTATGTGTGGAATTTCGCGCTGCCCGATGCCTGCAGCTGCAAGATCCAGGCGGACCTGTCCTGGTGGAATATTTATTCCGCGAACCCGCCCTGGACCTACTACGGCGATGACGGTGTGGCTTACGAGCGCTACTATGAATATCTGCTGGAGAACAAGGTCAACGCCTACAACCTGCCGTATATGGATTCCAGTGCGGATAATGCGAACCCGTTCCCGGATCCCAGGGTCAACAAATACCTGAACGATCCCCGCGTGCAGTGCTTCAACCCCGTGGGCTTCGGCACCGACCGCGTGACGCAGGCGCGCGTGCAGAACGCGTACAACTACCTCAAGCAGAACCCCGAGTGGCTGGCCAAAGCGTATTTCTATCCCGTGGACGAGCCGATAGTTGTTAAACATAATTCACAGATCCACAATCTTGAAGACCTCGTGAATCTGGGCAACATGATCAAAAGCATCTGGGGCAACAATTACAAACTGATCGCGCCGATGCACATCAACCAGGCGCTGAACAGCTCCTCTACCGAGGACTTCTTCAGCTACGTGGCGGGCGTTGTCAACGTCTGGTGCCCCAAGACCTACTTCTTCAACACGATGGCGGATTACAAGAACAACCCGAAACTGATGTTCCAGTACTACACCGCGATGCTGGAGAAGAATCTGGGCACGTTCGTTGACCGTATGGCGGCGGAACAGGCCGGCGGCGACGAAGTGTGGTGGTACGTGACGCGGTTTCCGCACCATCCCGAGATCACGTTGTCCATCTCCGACCCCGAAGTCGAGCACCGCATACTGTTCTGGCAGCAGAAGCTGTACAACGTGGACGGCTTCCTGTACTATCTGGTCAACGACTGGTGGCTGGACTATATCTGGACCTCCAAACACGAGACGGACAATTCCTACCCGTACAATGTTTACGGCAACGGAGTGCTGGTGTACAACGGTTTCAAAGATGCCAACGGCGATTTCTACATCAGCCGCGAACATTTCGATGAGATGGATGATCATTCGTTTACGGCGTACCCGGTAGGCTGTCTGCGGCTCGAATCCGTCCGCGACGGTGCCGAAGATTACGATTACTTCACGATCCTGGACCAGCTGTACGGCGAGGGCACGTCGGACCTGATCATCAAGCAGATCACCACGTCGCTGGGCAATTACAGCGATGACGACGAACTGTTCAACTCGCTCCGCATCGCGGTGGGCAACCTGATCGCGGCGAGAAGCTGAAAAGCTGATATGGATTGACAGCGGTCCGCGTTAGCGTTATAATATTGACCGCAAAGGCAAAGGCGTCTTGGTTCATCCAAGGCGCCTTTTTGTTGTGGAGGTCCGTTATGGCAGCATTTGAAAAGACCTGTTCCGGCATTCCGGACATGGACGAGGCGCTTCAGTACATCCGGCTGGGGGACAACGTCGTATGGCACGTGCCCTCACTGGATGAGTTCCGGTACGTTGCCCGGAAGTTCGCGCAGCAGGCGATCAACGACCGCCGCAATCTCATATACGTCCGCTTTGCGGAGCACGCGCCGATCCTCGAGCCGCAGGAGGGATTGAAGATCGAGCATGTGGAATTGTCCCACCGCTTCGAGACCTTCACAGTCAACATCCACAACCTGATCGAGCGGGAAGGGAAGGACGCGTTCTATGTGTTCGACTGCCTGTCGGAGCTCGAACAGGCGTGGTCCACCGACCTGATGATGGGCAACTTCTTCCACCTGACTTGCCCGTTCCTGTTCATTCTCGACACCGTCGCGTTTTTCCCGGTCATCCGCGGCCGCCATTCTTTTGACGCCATCGCTACGATACGCGACACTACGCAGCTGTTTCTGGACGTGTACACCGACGTCGGGGACATATACGTGCGCCCGGTCAAAGTCTGGAACCGCTATTCGCAGACAATGTTCCAGCCGTACCATCTGAGCACCGTGGACAACAGCTTCACCGTCCTCTCCGACGGCACGGAAGTCAGCCGGTTCTACAGTGTGATGAACAAGGCGGCGAGCCAGGCGGCGGATCAGAACGTGGACAGCTGGGAGCGCTTCTTTACCCGCACGAAGCTGCTGCACGAAAACGGCATTGACGTCTCGAATGAGTGCTCCAAGATCTGCAATATTATGTTGACCCGCGACGTAAAAATGCGGGAGCTGATCAAGCAGAACTTCACGCCGGAGGATTATTTCGAGATCCATTCCCGCATGGTGGGCACCGGCATGATCGGCGGCAAAGCGTGCGGCATGCTGCTGGCGCGCAAGATCGTGGAGAATCACCGCCCGGACATTTTCGCGCGCTTCGAGCCGCACGATTCGTACTACATCGGCTCGGACGTATTCTACGCGTATATCGTGGACAACGGCTTCTGGGACCTCCGCATAAAACAGCGTACGTCGGAAGGCTATTTCACGCTGGCGAAGGAGTTTGAGCAGCGTATAATGGAGGGCAGATTCTCGCCGCGCATCGAGGCGGAATTCCGCCGGATACTCGACTATTACGGGGGCGATCCGGTGATCGTCCGCTCCAGCTCGATACTGGAGGATGGTTTCGGCAACGCGTTCGCGGGCAAATACGAATCGGTCTTCTGCGGCAGCCAGGGTTCGCCTGAAGATCGCCTGCAGAAGTTCGAAGAGGCGGTGAAGACGGTCTATGCCAGCACGATGAGCCTGTCCGCCCTGGATTACCGGCGGCGGCGCGGGCTGGACAAGCGCGACGAACAGATGGCAATACTGGTGCAGCGCGTTTCCGGCTCCCGGTACGACGGCTTTTTCATGCCCTGCGCCGCGGGTGTTGGATACTCCGCGAGTCCGTACCGCATCGGGTCCGAGCGGCCGAAATCCGGCATGCTGCGGCTGGTGATGGGGCTGGGGACTGCGGCCGTTGACCGCCGGACCGGTTCGTATCCGCGCATTGTCCCCCTCGACGATCCGACGAAGCTGCTGCATTCCGCCGCGTCGGACCGGCAGCAATTTTCGCAGCGCATCGTGGACGCCGTGAGCGCCGCGGCCAACGACGTGGAAGGCTTCGACGCGCTGAAGCTCAGTAAAATCGTGCCGGACTACCTGAAACGACTGATGTACACGCACAACTACGACACGGAACAGATCCTGCAGGAACGCGGCGCCTGGCGCGAGGTGCTGTTCGTGACCTGCGACGGATTGACCCGCAACGCGCAGCTGATGGCGGACATGCGGGACATGCTCGAACTGATCCAGACCCGCTACGAATACCCGGTGGATACGGAATACACGATCAACTTCGCGCCCGACGGCAGCTACGTGATCGATCTTTTGCAGTGCCGGCCGCTGCAGCTCACGGCGGAGGGGGACAAGGTCAATGTTCCTGATAATATCCCCGCAGGCAATATAATTCTGGAGACCAGGGGAGTGTCCATGGGCTTTTCGCGGGAACTGGCGCCGGACGCGGTGGTGTACATCGATCCGATCAAGTATTATCAGCTGCCGTACCGCCGTAAATACGAGGTCAAAACGGCACTTTCGGAGGTCAACTGGTCCTACCGCTCCCAGGGCAAACACCTGCTGCTCCTGACGCCGGGCCGGATCTGCACGTCGTCGCCGGAACTGGGCGTGCCGTCGGCGTTTGCGGATATCAGCGAGTTTTCGATGATCGCGGAGATCTCCGAGTCGCGCGCGGGCTACATTCCCGAACTGAGCTACGGCAGCCATATCTTCCAGGATCTGGTGGAGGCGGGGATATTGTACACTGCGGTCTTCGAGCAGGCGAGCACTGTGGCGTATTCGCCGGAACTGCTGGAGCGATTCCCGGACGCGGCGGCCGCGCTGTCAACGCTCCCCGACGACATCAAAGAAGTCTTCCACGTCTACGTGCCGCCGGCGGGGGCAATACGCCTTTACTATGACATGGGAGAGGAACACCTGCTCATGATGATTAGTTATAAGTTATAAGTTTTAAGTTTTAAGTTGAGGAGTTTTAAGTTGAGGAGTTTTAAGTTATACGTTCGCTCCTCAACTTATCACTTATCACTTGAAACTTGCAACTTGAAACTTACAACGGAAGTAGTATAATACCGGCATCGGGGAGCGCAAAGAAACGGCGCTCAATAATATTGTCCACTATTTGGAGGCAGACCATGAAAGTATGGAAATGCTGTCTGGCGGCGAAAACGCGGCTAATTGAGTTTTGGCCTCCGCTCTTTCTCATTGCGGAGGCTACAATCTCAAAATAGAGGAGTTTCGGCCTCCGCTTCAGCTCATTTGGGAGGCCGAAATCATTAAAAAAAGGAATTGCGGCCTCCGCTTCAGCTCGTTTGGGAGGCCGAAATCATGAAAAGAAGGAATTGCGGCCTCCGCTTCAGCTCGTTTGGGAGGCCGAAATCATGAAAAGAAGGAATTGCGGCCTCCGCTTTAGCTCATTTGGGAGGCCGAAATCATGAAAAGAAGGAATTGCGGCCTCCGCTAGTGGTGGCCGCTTGTTTTTCAGGAGCCTCATGCGCTATTATATAAAACGAAATGAGGCGAAAGGAAGGCTGTTGACATGAATGCCGGGGCGCTGAAGCGTGCTATCCGAATATTGACCTTGCTCCTGGCGGGGTGCGTATTGACCGCGGCGGTGTGCGGCTGCACGAAACGGCGGGATAACAACGGCACTGCGACCGATGGAGGTCCGACAGACACGGTGGGTCCCGGTACTGTGCTGGTCCGGCTGGCGGAGGATGCGGGTGAGCCGGAGGGCGGGGTGTTGACCTTTGAAGGCTACCGCATTTACGCATGTAACGGCGGGCTCGTGATCGAAGGCGGCAGCGAGGAAGGCACCCGCGCCGCAGTCGAATACTATACAGAAAATCTGGAGCCGGCAGGAGTGGAAGCGTTGCCGCCGGACTATTATTACGCGTTCCATCCGTTTATGATGGCGCGCGGGCTGACGGTGTGCGGGCGTCCGATCTCGGATTATAAGATCCGTGTGGAGGCGGGGGACGAGTTGGCCGCCGTTGCCGCCGAATACATCCGAAAGTACGTATTCACGCACACCGGTGAAACGATGGAGTACGCCTCGGTCAACGAAGATCCGGCATCACCGGAACTCGTTTTTCACTACTTTTCCGGCGTCGGCGGCAGCACCAAGGGATATGTAAACGTTGACGCGCAGCAGATCCTGATCTTATCAAACGAGACCCTCGGATTCTTCCGGCTGTTCCGGGACTTTTTAAACGAGGGAACAGACTTGCCGCCGGATCCGGACGCGGGACCGGCCCGGATAACTGAACCGGCCGCTTTCGTTAAAGACTATGGCGAGTTTTTGACCTACGAGGAATTCGGCGCGGCGGGCGACGGCGTCACAGACGACTCACAGGCGATATACAAGGCACATAAAGCCGCGAACGAAACAGGAAAATTGATCCTGGCGCGTGAAGACGCCACATACTATATCGAAACCGGAATAAATGCGATGATCACCACCGGCATCGACTGGTCCGTTGCTCATTTTGTGATCGACGACAGCAATCTTGATCCCGGGCAGCTTTCGCTGTATTTGTTCCACGTACCGTACTCAGTGAAAGCCGGCAGCCTCGGCGGGGCTATTGGCACGCTTGCGGCGGGGCAGGAGCATATTGACGTCGGAGGGGAATTGCCGGGGAAGGCGCTGGTCACCGTTTTCAACGACCGCGTCCTCCAGTACATCCGCAAAGGCGTAAATCAGAACGATGGCACTCCCATGCGCGAAGTGATTCTGGTGGACGGGGAGGGGAATGTCGACCCGTCGACGCCGGTGATCTGGGACTATGCCAGTGTCACATCGGCGACGTACAAACTGGTCGACGAACCGCCCCTTACGATACGCGGCGGGATATTCACCACCATTGCCAACCGCGCCAAAAGTGAATATAACTACTACAGCCGTGGCATCGATATCCAGCGTTCGCAGCTGTTGATCGAGGACGTCTGCCACTATATCACCGGCGAAGGCAGCACCGGCGCACCGTACGCAGGCTTTTTCATGATCTCGCAGTGCTGCGGCGTCACCATGAAAAACTGCGTCATCACGCCGCACAAGACGTACTGGACCACCGGCTCCGGCGGCCTGCCTTCCGCCATGGGTTCATACGAATGTCAGGCCAATTCGACCGTGGGGCTTTCGTGGATCAACGTCATCCAGTCCCGCAGCATCAACGACACCGCGTACTGGGGCACATTTGCGTCAAGCTTTTCGCGCAATATCCTGTTTGACGGCTGCCGGCTGAGCCGTTTCGACGCGCACATGGGCGTATGCAACGTCACTCTCCGCAATTGCCATTTGGGCCACCAGGGCATCAATCTCATCGGCCACGGCACGGCGCGCCTCGAAAACTGCGCGGTGTACGGCAGCAATCTGGTCAACCTGCGCTCCGACTACGGCTCCTCCTGGAACGGCGACCTGATCATCCGCAACTGTTATTTCTATCCGAAAAACGGCAAATACGCCAATGCCGTGCTCATCGGCGGCGCGAACTCGTTTGACCACGATTTCGGGTACACGTGCTATCTGCCGCGGACGATCGACATCGACGGGCTGTATATTGACGACCGCAATCCGGGGGACAGCGAGCGCCCGCCGATGCTGTTCGCGGACTTCAACAGCAGATATGACTCGGCGGACTACACCGGGGCGTATCCGCTGGTGCTGCCGGAGAAAATAATAGTCAGCGGCCTGCGCACGTACTCGGGCAAACCGCTGGCAATGTCAGTCAATGAGTTTATGTTCGCCGGCCTTGAGATCGAACAGCGGGGAGGGTGAGCGCTGCCGCTTTTGCCGCCGCGCCGCCTCAGAACAAGTCGCTGATCGGATTAGGTTCGCGCAGCCACTGCTTGCGCACGTTCTCGAACGTTTCATCCGGAATATACACATCGCCGTGGGAGGTCTTGGGCAGTAACTGATCGCCGGCGACCTCCTTCGTGCAGCACGCGTTGTCGAACCGGAATTTGTCGCGGTCCGGCAGGTTGCGGAAGTCGGGGATGTCCATCGGAGCGTTGCCCGCCAGCACCGAGCGCCAGGCCATTATGCCGCAGAGGCCCATGTTGGCCGCAGTGTAAACGTCAATGCACCAGTCCCCGTCCGGCCGCCCGAGGATCTTCTCGATGAAGCAGTGGGTGGTGTAGAAATCGCTGCCGCCGTGGCCCTGGGATCTGACGGCAATACTGCTGCCGATATCGTTGGACGGATCGTAATTGTCCCACGTGCCCTGGCAGACTTTATTGCCCTCGCGGTATATATTGAACTCCGCGCTGCCGTAGCGGCGTGACTGCATCATGCCTTTGGTGCCGTAGACCTGGTAGTTGACGCTGCCGGGCTCCATTTTGAGGCCGCCGTGGATGCTCTTGACGATGGCGCCGTTCTCCAGCGTGATCATTTCGATGCCGGCGCGTTCGGGTATGCCTACGCGCAGCTGCTTTTCTTCAATGTTGAGGTTGGTCTCGAAGCCCACGACTTTGACCGCGCGCAGCCCGGAGATCGTGATCAGCGGCCCGCACGAGTGGGTGCAGTAGAAGTTCGCGAACAGCCGGTTGCGCCAGTGATCCCGCTCGCCGTACGTTATGTCGGGCCAGATGGAGGTGCAGTCGTGGATGTACTCGCCCTCGGCGTACTGGATCTCGCCGATGTCGCCCGCGCGGTACCGCTTCCACATCTCGAACGGCGCCTTCATGTAGCAGTAATTCTCGGCGTATGAGTAGATCAGGCCGGTGCGCTCCACGGTCTCGATGAGCTTCACCAGCTGCGCGGGCGTCTCCGCGGGCAGCACCTCAGACATCACGTGCTTTCCCGCCTCCAGGCACTTCACTGCGTAGATCGCGTGCTCATGCGCGTAGTTGGCGAGGACAACGGCGTCCATATCGTGCTTTATGAATTCGTCAAACGAGGTGTAGACGTCAATTTGCGTGCCGGCTTCCTGCGCGGCGCGCTGACAATTTTCCAGCAGCGGTTCGTATTTGTCGCAGACGGCAACCAGCTCCGCGTCCGGGTGATTCAGCAGCTGATGGACCATCACCGACCCGCGTGCGCCGCCGAAAACACCGATCTTGACTTTCTTTGTGTTGTCACTGTTAGCCATATTATCTTCCCACTCCTTAGATGTAGGTTTTGTTTCCCCATGATTATATCGCAGACGTACTGCTTAAATCAATCGCTATGCAACTGGCACTGCCGACATCTAGCAAAAGTGGGAAATTTGGCGGTTTGCTAGACGTGGGCGCCTTCTCTCACTTTTAGGAGCAGCGGGATTTTCGCGAGCGTCTAGCAAAAGTGGTCAAATATAGCGGTTTGCTAGACGCGGGCTCCTTCTCTCGCTTTTAGGAGTAGCAGGATTTTCGCGAGCGTCTAGTAAAAGTGGTCAAATCAGGTGATTTGCCAGATGCAGGCTCTTTCTTCCCCTTGAGAAGCAGTAATAATCACAATCATCGTCTAGCAAATCACGAAAAGCAACCGTTTTGCTAGAAGCAGGAGCTTTAACAGTATTGAAAATGAGCGAGAATTGTAACTGTCGTCTAGCAAATCATAAAGAACAGCCGATTTGCTAGACGCAAGCACTCTTTCTGCTTGCAAAATGGGAATAATCAGTTCTAGTGTGGATGAAAGCCGCTCGATACGGACACTTTGACTTTGGCATTCAACTGTTGGTATAATATCATTAGTTGTAAATGTGCAGAATGCGGGCAACGCCTCGCGAAGCCTGCAGTGGCACCCGGAAAGGATGATCGACATGGGCGAACAAAAAGAAGTATACACACAGATGTCCTTTGCGGGCGAACGCGCGCTGTTCGGGAAGAGCGGGATCAAAGTAGTTGACAGCGTGTTCGACAACGGCGAATCGCCGCTCAAGGAATGCCGCGACGTGGAATTGTCCTGTTGCCTTTTCCGCTGGAAATATCCGCTGTGGTACTGTGATAACGTGTACGCCGACAACTGCACCTGGTTCGAAATGGCGCGCGCCGGCGTGTGGTATTCCAAAAACATCCATATCAAAAATACCTCCATCGAGGCGCCCAAAAACTTCCGGCGCTGCGACGGGGTCAAACTCGAGAACGTAACGTTCCACAAAGCCGAGGAGACGTTCTGGAGCTGCGAAAACATCACGCTCAATAAAGTCACTGCCTCCGGGGCGCCGTATTTCGGCATGAACAGTCGGAATATTGATATTGACGACCTGACGCTGGACGGGAATTACGCTTTTGACGGCGCCGAAAACATCGTTATCCGCAATTCGCGGCTGCTCACGAAAGACGCGTTCTGGAACAGCAAAAACGTGACCGTGTACGATTCGTTCATTTCCGGCGAATATCTGGGCTGGAATTCGCAGGACCTCACGTTTGTCAACTGCACCATCGAGAGCCTGCAGGGGATGTGCTACATTGACCGCCTGAAAATGGTCAATTGCAAGCTCATTAATACTACGCTGGCGTTCGAGTATTCGAACGTTGACGCCGGGCTCACCGGCAAAGTGGACAGCGTGTTCAACCCCGCAAGCGGCCGCATCGAAGCGGACAGCATAGGCGAACTGATCATAGAAAAGGACAAGGTCGATCCGGCCCGCACCGTGATCCTCGCCAAAGACATCGTCAAAAGATCCGACAGACCGGAGTGGATAGCATGAAGTACGATTTTGACACCGTGCATGACCGGAGAAGCACCGACAGTATCAAGTGGGCGGTCAAAGAAAACGAGCTTCCCATGTGGGTCGCGGACATGGATTTTGCCACCGCGCCGGAGATCATAGAGGCCCTCGAAAAGCGCGCGGCACATGGCATTTTCGGGTATTCCGACATAACCGATGAGTGGTACGGCGCATATATCGGCTGGTGGAAAAAACGGCACGGAATCGAAATGGATAAAGACGCGCTGATGTTCTGTACGGGAGTCGTGGCCGCCATATCCAGCATCGTGCGTAAATTGACCACACCCAATGAAAACGTCGTGATCCAGACCCCGGTGTACAATATCTTTTTCAACAGTATCCTCAACAACGGCTGCCGCGTCTGCGAAAGTCCGCTGGTATATAAAGACGGTGAGTACAGCATCGATTTCGACGATCTGGACGCGAAGCTGGCCGACCCGCAGACCACGCTGATGATCCTCTGCAACCCTCACAACCCCATCGGCAAGATCTGGGACGCCGCGACGCTCTCCCGTATCGGCGAACTGTGCAAAAAACATCACGTCACGGTGATCTCCGACGAGATCCACTGCGATATAACCGCGCCGGGGACGGAGTATGTGCCGTTTGCATCGGTCTCCAAAACGTGCCGGGATATCAGCATCACATGCATCGCGCCGACAAAAACGTTCAATCTCGCGGGGCTGCATACGGCGGCAATATACGTGCCCGATCCCGTGCTGCGGCATAAAGTATGGCGCGCGGTCAATACCGACGAGGTCGCCGAGCCCAACGCGTTTGCCACCGTGGGCGCCATTGCCGCGTTTGAAAAGGGCGGGGAGTGGCTGGACGAGCTGCGGGCGTATATTGACGGCAACCGCAATACCGTGGAAGCGTACCTGCGCGAATTCGTGCCGGAGGTCAGGCTCGTGCCCGGCGACGCCACGTACCTGCTGTGGCTGGATATCAGCGCCGTGGGGAGCAGTGCGGAGGTGGCCCGGTTCCTTCGCGAAAAGACCGGCCTTTTCATAACTGCCGGGACGGTGTACGGCCGCAGCGGCGAAGGCTTCCTGCGCATGAATATTGCCTGCCCGAAAATGCTGCTCAAAGACGGGCTCGAACGGTTTTCCGCGGGGATACGCGCTTATCTTCACAGGTGAAGCGAGGAGGCACGGCGGCGTTGGCCGGGGAGACAGGAAAGCAATACGAGGCCGTGATCGGCCTGGAGATACATATCGAGGTCAAAGGCGCCGGCAAGATGTTCTGCGGGTGTCCGGCGGAGTTTTCGTTGACGCCCAACGTCAACGTCTGCCCGATCTGCATGGGCTACCCCGGGGCGCTGCCGCGGTTCAACCGGCGCGTGTTGGCCCCGGCGGTGCGCGAAGGGCTGATGCTGGGCGCGGAGATCGCGCGGGAGGTCCGGTTCGACCGCAAACACTATTTTTATCCCGACCTGCCGAAGGGCTACCAGATCACTCAGGCCGAACTGCCGCTGGCATCCGGCGGCGCGATCTTTGTGCACGGGGACAGACCCGCTTTTGAACACGGGGACAGACCAGTGTTCAAAAACGAGGACGAAGTTGCGATCCGCATCCGCCGCATGCACATGGAGGAGGACGCCGCGAAGGTCAATTACGGCGCGGACGGCGCAATGCGCATCGACTACAACCGCGCGGGGGTGCCGCTGCTGGAGATCGTCACCGAACCCGACCTGCGGAGCGGCGCGGAAGCGGCGGAATTCGCGGAAAAGCTGCGGCTGTACACGGTGTACGCGGGGGTCTCGGACTGCCGGATGAACGAGGGCAGTATGCGCATTGACGTCAACGTCTCCGTTCACCGCCCCGGCGATCCGCCCGGCAGCCGGGTGGAACTGAAAAACATCAATTCCTTTGCGTTCATGCGGGCGGCGATCGATTTCGAAGTCCGGCGCCAGACCGCGCTGCTGGAGGCGGGAGAGGCCGTGCCCCAGGAGACCCGGCGGTTCTCCGAGGAGACGGGGGAGACGCTCCCGATGCGAGCTAAAGAAAATTCAGCGGAGTACCGGTATCTGCCGGAGCGGGATATTGTCCCCGTGCCGGTGAGCGCGGAACTGATCGAAGCGGAACGCAAAGCATTGCCGGAAAGACCGGAGGCGAAACTCGCGCGGTATA
This sequence comes from Clostridia bacterium, assembly GCA_017620915.1. Classification (GTDB taxonomy): domain Bacteria; phylum Bacillota; class Clostridia; order UBA1212; family UBA1255; genus UBA1255. Next base: position 42,694 of record JAFZSK010000014.1, read on the forward strand.
TTGAATCGTTCGGGCTGCGGGCCGCGGACGCGGAACTGATCGCCTCGGAACCGGCGCGGGCGGCGTATTATGAAGCGGTGTGCGGCGCGGCGGAAATCGCGAGGCGGTATGAGGCGGAAGCGGCCAAGTTCTGTATCTCCCGGGTGTTTCCCGGCAAGGCGTTGCTGACAACAGCGCAGACCGCGGCGATCGTACGGCTCATTGCGGAAGGCGAACTGGGCAGCGCGAATGTGGTAAAACTGATCGAGGCGGTGAGCGGCAGACCGGACGCGGATCCGGCCGCGGAGCTGGCCGCGCGGGAACTGGGGCTGATCCGGGACGAGGCGGTACTGGCCGAGGCGGCGGACAACGCCATTCGTGATAACCCCGAGGCAGTGCGGCAATACCTGAACGGCAAAACGGCGGCGCTGCAGGCGCTGAAGGGCGCGTGCATGAAGGCGACGCGGGGGAGAGCGGAACCGATGCGACTTGATTCGGTGCTTAAAAGCAAGTTGCAAATGTCAAATGGCAAAGGGCAAGTTGCAAATGGCAAGTTGCAAATGGCAAAGGGAAAATGATAAAGGGCAAATTGAAAATGGTGAGCGGAGAAGGGAAGAAAAAGATGAGTAATGGATACGTAAACACCGGACTGCGGGAATTCACCGCGCGGCTGCCGGAGCAGAAGATCGCTGTGCTGGGCTTCGGCGTCAGCAACCGCGCGCTGCTGCGGTTTTTGAAGGCCAACGGCGCGAAAAAAGTGTTTCTGCTGGAACTGAAGGACAGCGCGGAGGCGCGGGCAGAGGCGGAGGCGCTGGCGGCGGACGGCACGCTGGCGGGATTTACGTTCGGGGAGGGGTATCTGGACGGATTGCCCGCAGGCGGCTTCGACCTGATCTTCCGGTCGCCGATAATACGGCCGGACGAGGCGCATATTGACGCCGCCGTGCGGAACGGAGCGGTATTGACCTCCGAAATGGAAGTGTTCATGGAGCATTGCCCCTGCCCGATGTACGCCATCACCGGCAGCGACGGCAAGACCACCACGACCACGCTCACCGCGCGCCTGCTGGAGGAACATTATAAGGACACGGACGTGCGGATCTGGCTCGGCGGCAACATCGGCACCCCCCTCATCGACAAACTCGACCTGATCCGGCCCCGCGACCGCGTGGTGCTGGAGCTGTCCAGTTTCCAGCTGATGCACACGCGCGTTTCGCCCGAAGCGTCCGCGATCACCAACATCACGCCCAACCACCTGAACGTGCACAAGGACTATCAGGAATATATCGATGCCAAAAAGGCCATTTTCAACCGGCCGCTTTTGAACAGGGGACAGACCCCGATTTTAAACGGGGGACAGACCCGTGTTCAAAAAAAGCGGGTGGTGCTGAACGCAGGCAACGCAGTCACCGCCGGCATCGCGCGCGACCTGGCGGAAAACAATGCGGGGGATATGATCGTTGACGTCTTTACCGCCAAATCCGCGAAGGAGACCGCGTTGACGCTGGCGCACAACGGCGCCACGGCGTATTTTGACGACGGCAAACTCGTGTTCACCGGCTTCTGCGCGGGCTGCGGCGCCTGCGCGGGACAGCGCTTCGAACTGGCGCGGGAAAACGTGCAGCTTCCGGGCATGCACAATGTGGAAAACCTCATGACCGCGGCGCTGCTGCTCCGGACGGAGATCAGCCCGGAGGACGTGCGCGCAGTTGCCGCCCGCTTCGGCGGCGTCGAGCACCGGCTCGAAAAAGTGCGAGAGCTGGACGGCGTGACGTACATCAACAGTTCTATTGACAGCAGCCCCGAACGCACGATCAACGCGCTCTCGGTATTTCCCGACCGCAGCCTAGTGATGATCGCCGGAGGCAAGGACAAAAACCTCGACTACTCGCCGCTGGGCGCGCATCTGGTGCGCAAGGTCAAAACGCTGATCCTCACCGGTCCCACCGCGGACAAGATCGAGGCGTCGCTGAATGCCGCCGGAGGCGCGGATATTGTCAACGTCGTTCACGCTTCTTCGTATCCCGAGGCGGTTGCCGCCGCGCGGCGGTGCGCCGTGGCCGGAGATGTTGTCCTCCTGTCGCCCGCCAGCACCAGCTTCGACATGTTCAAAAATTTTGAAGAGCGGGGCAATACGTTCAAACGGCTGGTGAACGAGCTATAATAAATGTAAACGGGCGCAATAAGAATATTAACAATATAATATTGAAAATACGGTATTAACTGTGTTATAATCCGAATATACTTTGGCCGGACTATGGCCACAAGTAAAATATAGGAGGTTTTTCAGATGAAGAAAATCGTTTCAATAGCACTGGCGATCGTTTTAATTGCATCGCTGTGCTTGCTGAGCGTATTCGCGGACGGCACGGAAGTGACCAACCTGGCGCTCGGCAGACCGGTGGACGTGTCCATCGATTCCGGAAACGGCAATCTCGGCAGCGGATTCTGGGATAAAGACTACCTTACCGACGGTCAGGTCCCGGTATTCGGCGGCGAAGGCGATCAGTCCAGACTGGGCTGGTATGCGCAGACCATGGTCGAAGCCATCGATTGCAAGATCACCATCGATCTGGGCGGCCTGTGCGCGGTAAGCAAAGTTGTGCTTTCTCCGCAGACGTTCCTTGACGGTGCGCAGTTCCCCACGGATTATACGATCCAGGTCTCTACCGACGGTTCCGCCTGGACAAACGTTGCCGGCGAGACCGGTCACACCGCGTCCTCTACCGCAAACGTTGTATTGACGTTTGACGAAGTAGACGCGCGTTATGTCCGCATGGCTATAACCAAAGCCGGCGTTGCCCCGGGCGACGGCACGTATCATACCGGTTTTGCCGAGTTCGAGATCTACGGCTATGCAAAAGGCGAGATCGCGGAACCCGATACCGAAGTGTACACTGCGGCGGGCGGCGGTATCGTTTGGGATGCCGGTGTATGGCTTGCCAACGAAACCGATGTCGACGGACACGGTGGCCGTACTTTCGGCGCAATGGTCAATACCAGCGCTCCCATCCTTGAAGCCGGTGTTCCCAACTACTGGGCCAGCAATCCCAACAACAACGCGGCACAGGCCAGAGCCACAGTACATATTAATGTATACAAATTTGACACCAACTATGCCGCGACCAAGAAGATCGCTCCGGTCGCTTCCGGAGAAGTGGAACTTGCCGGTGACTCGGGTGTAGGCGAAGTAACGGAAGTCGCGGGCACGAACTGCAAGATCGTGGCCAACGGCAGCGCCGGTGCAAAACTTGTATTTAACACTCCGCTCGAAGCCGGCCAGTACCTGATCGAGATCAGCCAGGTTACGCAGCAGGAAGCATCTCACTATCTTGTTCTGCCCATGACGCAGGAAGCTCCCGGTTCTAAGGCTACTTACTACCTGAACGATGTGCTTCAGGACAACCTGACCTGCAGAGTGCGTCTGCTGCTGAAGGGCTCCGGCGAACTGCTGGATGTGACCGCGGACTCTGAAGCCGAGTTCAAACATTCGCTTGACGCGCTTGCGGTTAACGAGAACAAATATCCTGTCTCCTCTAACCAGAACGAGGCGACCACGATCACTATCAATGAAGGCGATAAGCTTTATATCCTCGGCTGGACCGCCAAGACCGGTACGAACCTTGATAAGATCATCTGGCAGTACATTGAAGGCGACCACAAGTTCAATGAGGACGGCGTGGAGATCATCACAAAAGATTGCTCCGACACGTACAGACCCAGAACGGAGATCTCTCCGTATATTGGCGTCAACGAAGCGTTCCTTACCAACGCCGGTTTCGGTCTGGACAACAGCCTGATGGAACTGGTGGGCGTTGACGAACTGGCTCCCGGAACGTATTCTCTGAGAATCCGTGCCCAGTTTGATGACGGCTCCGACGGCGCGATAAAAAAGAAATTCGTGCTGAATGTTGTCGAGACTCCGAAGGTCAAAGTTATCCTTGGCACCGAAGAGACCGCTGTCAAACCCGACGCGGTATCTCAGGTCGCACTGTCCATGGACGAAGGCAGCATGGTCGTTGCCACCAATTCGGATGCTTCCGATCCCTGGGTCTCCATCCCGCTGAACAACATCGACACTTCCGTGTACACTTCGTTCACGGTCAAGTACAGACTGGTAGGCGAGAGCGCGTTCGCAGCCAACAACGTCTACTTGCGCGACACCGAAGTCAACAAGGGTTACTCCGGCGTGGGCGGCACCTGGCATGCTCCGGAAATGGACGGCAAGACCGAGAGAACATTCGTTATTGCCGATGACTTCCCGACCATGGCCGGCACGCTTCTTACCGGTGTGCGCTTTGTGGCCTGCAAGCCCGGCCAGACGTTCATAATCGACTCCATCACCTTCAACAAGGCGGAAGAGCCGCACACTCCCGTAACGCGCAGCTTTGACTCCGCTACGGACAATCAGTACTTTGACGCCATCTTCATCAACGACGAAGAAGGCCCGAGAGCTAACGGCAACGACGCGGTGGCGGCCCTCAAAGCCCTCATCGACGGCAGCGCCGAAGAGATCAACAAGATCGGTCTGTACGGCTGGTTCGCCTCCGATTCTCCGATCGTGCAGTTCGGTTATATCCTTGACGACGCTGATCCTGTGTTTGACGACTCGTTCGTTGCTCCCTTCGGCAGCCCCGAAGAGGAAGCTACCATCACCGGCACCAGAGCGGGCGGCAAGAGATACCGCGTCAACGTTGACGTCTCCGGCCTGAAGGACGGTGCGACTCACGTTATTAAAGTAGTTGCCAAACTCGAGAACGGCGACATCGTTATCTTCGACAGACCGAATAGAGAAGCTATCGTGAACTATCAGGCTCCCGCACCGGCGGAGACCCCGTTCGTGGAATATATGTCCCGCGACCAGGTCACCATCGACGGCGTTGACAAAGCGAGCTTCGGCGGCAACGCTGAAGTCACCGATATCGCGGACAATCTGTACGCTGACTTCGGCAAGCAGCTGCGCTTCTGGGGCTGGTACGGCAACAACAAATCGCTGGAGAAATACGGCGTGAGAGTTGACGGCGGCGAGGCTCAGTATTTCGACAGATACGAGGCTGAGGACATTGTCAACCACTTCAAAGCCAACCTGATCAAAGACGACGACGTGTACGCGTCCCGCTTTGAGATCTTCGTTGACATCACCGAAGGTCAGCACACCGCGGAAGTGTTCGCGGTCGTGAACGGCGAAGAGCACCTGATCTGGACGATCAACTACAACTGCATGCCTGAGGAAGTTCCTCAGACGACCAAGCCCGGGACCGAGCCTCCGCAGACCGGCGACGCGCTGCTTGCGATGTTCGCGGTCATCGCTGTGCTGGCCATGAGCGCTGCTGTGGTGTTCGCCCGCAGAAAGTCTCACTGAGCATGATCAACCGGCCGCGCCGCAGGGCGTGACCCGGGAATAAGCAAAACTAAAAGAGGCTGTTCAAAAACCTGCCGACGCGGGGGCTTGAACAGCCTCTTTATTAATTAATTAATCTATTGAAACCGCATAAAAACGGGCAGGAAATAGTAAAATGAAAAAAATGCAGTAAAGTCAAAAAACTGTTGCGGCATTTGATTTTTTATGTTATACTGACAACGACTTGGTTTTTATGGAAAACGAAACATAAACCAAACAAAAAGAATAATTGGAGGAGTAAACATGAAGAAGCTGACAATCGCGTTGATCGTAGTATTGACGCTGGTTCTGGGACTTGGCGTTCTGACGGTCGTCGGAATGGATGCCATGTATGCTGACGTTAATACACTTCAGTGGGACGGCACGACCCCGGATTCCGGCCTTGTCGGAGCATCAACTGTTAAGATCGATCCCGGACAGAAACTTTATATTCTCGGCTGGTTTGCAGAGCATGGAAAAACTGTCGATAAAGTAGTCTGGACGCTTGACGGCGTTGAAAAAGAATGCGCTGATAACTACAGAGACAGGGGCGAGATCGCGGGAATATTTGGCTCACCGTGGGTCGCGGAAGATTTCAATAGAGCAGGCTACGGAAAAGACGCTGACATGATGGAACTGCTCGGCGTTGACGAACTTGCAGAAGGCATTTACACCGTTTCGATCATAGGTAAATTTACGGACGGTTCTTCGCAAACGCTTAAAAGCGATTTTACCCTTGCCGTCGGCAACGTCGCTACCCTGTCTGATCATCCTATCAGAAACGGCGGCGAGAGCATCGGTACCTGGATCCAGAAAGGCAGTGTTTCCAACTATGTAGAATTCACTACTGCAGGGAAGGTAAGCGGCTTTAACTTCCATTACTGGGCTTCCAACCCGGCCGGAACCGGTCCCAAAGCTACGTGGAAAGCAGAACTTTACAAATTCGTGAACAATCCGGATTATTCGTTCACAAAAGACCCGCTTAAAACTGTGACTGTCACGTCTAATGGTGACAACGATCCTGTCGTTAACGTTAAGTGGGACGAAGCTCTGGATGCCGGAACTTATCTCATTAAATTCACGATCCTGAATCCGGATTACACCGAGGAGATCGGCGGCGAAATGAAGCGTCCTTACTTGGTTCTGCCTAAGATCACCAATCCTGACGCTGCTAAATTCGCATACGGTGCAGATGCTTTCAATCTCTCGGTATACGGCGAAGACGTTGACGGCGACTTCTTCCTGGAAAATCCCGCGAATGTTGATTCAAAAGAAATTTTACAGATCGACTACGTATGGCTTCATACATCAGGCGAAGTGATTGAAAATGTAGGCACAGGACCCGATATCGGTAATATAAAGACCGCAGTTGACAAGGGTGCTTCGCTTTTCTCGATTATCGGATGGTATTATCCGCAGAAACCGATCGACCACTTTGAGATCCAGGTTGACGACGGTGAACGCATCGCTGTCGAGGGCACCTATAATGCCGATACAGCTGCGGTCATCGGCGGATGGGACGGATGCTCCGATTATGAATGGTACAGAAATTATACTGCTACAGTTCAGCTCCTTGAAGGCGAGCACAATGTTAAATTATATGTCAAATCTTACGATGGAACTGAGAAATTGCTCTATTCGGGACGCTACCTGAATGACGATTCCAATATTGCGTATGGAAAGAGAACAGTCGTAGGTTATACTGCAGGATCGCCTTACGGTTCTCCCTACTGGAGCGAAGGCTACCTCACGGACGGAACAAAATGGAAATTCAGCGACGGCACAGTTAAAAACCCGGTCCCGCTGGGCTGGTACGTTCAGGATCCTGCAGACAACATGATCTACATCGACCTTGAAGATGTGTACGATCTGACGGAGATCAAACTCTATCCTATGGGCTTCGCTTACGGCACGTTCCCGAATACGTTCACCGTATATACTTCTCTCGATATGGCGGCCTGGGATGTGGTCGGCGGCGAGACCGGCCTGACGGGTGCTTTTGACTCTGCAGCTCCGTTCTCATATACCACGACCAACCGTGCAAGATATATCTGTGTTGTTATTAACACGGGCAACAACGGTCAAGTAAGTTTAGGCGAGATCGAAGCTTACGGTACTTTCGTTGAGGAAGGAACCGGGCTTCCGGCATATCTGCCTTATTATTCCAACTATGGCGGCGGTGTAAGATATGACGATCCGTGGAACGATTCCTCCTGGACCGGCTTTAACACCGGTTCGCTTGAGAACAAGATAGTATTCAATACCGATGTTCCGATCAGCGCAATACAGTTCCCTGCGGCATGGGCGGCGGAGGATACTCCTGTGACCTTCACGTTTAAGAAAGACGGCGCGGTCGTCGCGACAGTCGAAAAGGTGTTCACAGGCGACGGCGGATTTATTCTTGAGTTTGCCGAGGAACTTCCGGCGGGTGAATATGTATTAGATATCAAGATAACGGATGATAAGGTCAATCCCGAGAATGGCGCCTATGCGTACTATCTTGCCCTTGGTTACGCGGATGCTGCTCCGTACGGCAAAGAATATGTTGACCAGCTGCGCGGCCGCAATGTTGCTATTAACCTCTATTCCAGCGACACGACCGGCGAAGGCTTCATCAAGCGTAATTACAAAGAGGGAATGTCCCGCGATCAGGTAAGAGTTGACGGCGTGGACAAAGCGAGCGTCGGCGGCAATGCTGCTGTAACGGACATTGCAGAAAACCTTTACGACTCCATCGGCAAAAACATCAACTTCTGGGGCTGGTACGGAAACAATATGGGCCTCGATAAGTTCGGCGTCAAAGTTGACGGCGGAGAAATGGTCTACTCTGACAGATACTCCGATCCCAGCATCGCGGCGCATCTTACCAACAACGTATTCAATGGCGATATTGCGTACAGCGATCGCTTCAATATCGATGTCGAGATCACCGAAGGCGAACATACCGCTGAGGTTTACGCTATCACCAACGACGGCGAAGTGCTTGTCTGGACGATCAACTACAAAGCGACTGCTCCGGAGGAGGAACACGGCCTGCGCGATTTCGACAAGAACAAAGGCGACGCTCTGTCCTATGACAACATTTTCGTCAACGGCGAACAGGTGGCCGAAGGCAACAGCCAGGTCATCGCGACCAAGAAGCTGATCGACGGTTCTGACGGCTCTGTTGAAAACATCGCTATGCGCGGCTGGTACGGCAACGCGAACGCGAGCGTAGTAAGCTACGGATACCGGATCGACGGCGGAGAGCCGGTATACGGCGATTTCGCGTCCGAAGCAGAGCAGCCTGTAATTGAATCGGGCGGCGAGTCCAGATTCCTGGTCACCGTTGACGTGACCGGACTTAAAGACGGCAAGGAGCATAAGATCGAAGTCGTGGCCAAGCTGGACAACGGCGACATCGTTATCCTCAACAGATACGACGTTGATACCGATAAGGATCGCGAAGTCTACGTGAACTACAAAGCGCCGGAAGCTCCGGAAGAAGAGCTGAAGTGGCATGTCAATATTGACGCCATCACCGCGGGCGGAGCCGCTCAGGATAAGACCGATCCGCTTGCGCTCGAAGTTGCCAACGACGTTGACAGCATCAACTTCCACGGCTGGGTCGCTTCCAACAAGCCTATCACGAAATACGGATACAGAGTTGACGGCGGGGAAGTCGTTTACTTCGACGGAACGCTCGGCGGAGAAGACGCTGATTCTGTGGCGATCATGAACGCCGCGAAGGGCATGTACGGCGAGAACGGCAACGGCTACCGCTACAGCAAGGATATCCCGCTTGATGAAGGTGAGCATACGCTCGAGATCATCGCGCTGTGCGGCGATACCGATGTTGCGGTCTTCACGATCAACTACAAGAGAGCTCAGGCTGAGACTCAGCCTACCACCGAGCCCACCACCGAACCTACCACCGAGCCCGGGACCGAACCCGGAACCGAGCCGCCGCAGACCGGCGACGCGCTGATCGCGATGTTCGCGGTCATCGTGGTGCTGGCAATGGGTGCCGCTGTGGTATTCGCGAAGAAAAGATCGTTCTGATCTCTGATCTCCGATCGATCCGGCCATTTAAGCGGCTGAAATAGCTTAAACAATACGGGGCTGTTTGCAGACCTTGCTTTTGCGGGGCGAACAAACAGCCCTTTTGAGGAAACGGTATGAAAAAGATCATTATTTCAACGATATTGGTGCTGGCGATGTTATTGTCGCTGTGCAGCTTTGCCGGTGCCGCGGAAACGCCGTGGGAATACTGCCAGATGGATTTTGTACTGCTCTGGAACAAAGACGTGGCATTCATCGAGAACATGGGCAAGGGCAGTGATCTCGGCCAGATCAAACCGGCCGTTGACGCCGGGGCCAACGGCATCTGCCTGATGGGCTGGTATTATCCGCCAACGACAGATGAGATCGTTGACTACGGTTATCAGGTGGATGACGGCGAGATCGTGTACGATTCCATTGCCTGTATTTACGACGCGAATCTGGCGCCTGCGCTCGTGTCCTTTGGCGGCGACTGGGTCGATCGTGCCGACTATGCCCGTAACTTCAACGGCAACATCCCGATCCAGGAAGGCAGCCACACGGTCAAACTGATCGCCAGGTTCGCGGACGGTTCCACAAAAGCCATTTATCAGACCCGTTACGCCAACGACGATTCCGACCTCGCGCTGAACAAGCCGGTCTATATCGAGCTGAAGAACGGTGTCCGCAACGGTTCGGGCTACTGGGACGATTCGTTCATCAACGACGGCTACAATCCCGTGCACAAGCCTGATGTGGTTCCGGATCCGGTGCCGCTGGGCTTTTATCCGATCGCCGCCGGACACGTGGTCGCGGATATATACATTGACCTCGAAGGCGAGTACGACCTGGAAAAAGTCACGCTCCACTCCCAGGGCTTCTATAGTGACTCCTTCCCGAACACATACAATGTGTATACGTCCAAAGACGGCGCCAGCTGGGATAAGATCGGCGGCGAAAGCGGACGGACCGGTGAAGTCGATACCGCCGAGCCCTTCGTGTATGCCACCACCAACCGTGCGCGCTTTATCAAAGTAGAGGTGCTCTCGGGCAATATCGTTGACGACAGCGGCTTCGAATACATGGGCATCGGCGAGATCGAGGCGTACGGCAAATACGCCGGCAAATCCACCGTGGTCAAACCCGGCTACATTCCTTACTCGAACTATTCGGGCGGCGTGGCGTTCGGCGACGCGGGCGGCAATTCCGCCTGGACCGGCTTCACTACCGGCACGCTTACTTATAAATTTATGTTCAACACCGATGTGTCGTTCTACAAGATCGGCTTCCCGGTGGCGTGGGGCCTTGCGGGCACGCCGCTGAAGTTCGAGTTTAAGAAGGACGGGGAGGTCGTTGCCACCCAGACGTACACGGCAGTCGGCGACGCGCCGTTCACGCTGGACATCGGCAAGACGCTCGAAGCGGGCGAGTATGAGGTCATTGTCACCATCACGGACGATGAGCTCCGGCCGGAAGGCGACCCGAACGCCGGCGCCTACCTGTATTACATGGTATTCGGCTACGCGACCGAAGGCGTGCTGGACAACACATACTTCGCCCAGGAGCGCGGCCAGATCGCCTTCGATCTATACTCGAACGAAACGAATGGCCAGGGCTTCATCAAGCGCGAATACAAGCAGCACGCCAACATTGACGCGGTCTCGCTGGACGGGGAGAGCAAGGGCAATGAGAACGGCCTGGCGATCACAGTAAGCGAGAACAGCCAGAACATCCTGGTGCACGGCTGGCTGGCGGCCAACTATCCGATCGAAAAGTACGGGTACAAAGTTGACGGCGGCGCGGCGGTGTACGACGACAGCTTCCTCAACCGGGATTACGGTACGGCGGAAGCGCCCAACGCGGACTATTTCGCGATCCTCGGCGTGGCGCAGGATCTGTACAGCGTCGCGGGCAACGGTTTCCGTGCCAACGTTCTTGTCCCCGTGACCGAAGGCGGCCACTCTGTGGAGATCGTGGCGATGGTCGCCGGTGAAGAGAAAGTGTTCTACACCTTCACGTACGCGCCGGAAGGCGTGCATGTGCCGGTGACGCGCAGTTTTGACGCGGATACGGACAATCAGTACTTCGACGCTATCTTCTACAACAACGAGGACGCTCCCCGGGCCAACGGCAACGATGAAGTGGCGGCGCTGAAGACGCTCATTGACGGCTCGGCCGGTGACATCGAAGTGCTGGGTCTGTACGGCTGGTTCTCTTCCGATTCCCCGATCGTGCAGTTTGGTTATGTGCTGGACGGCAGGGATCCGGTATTTGACGACGCGTTCACGGCGCCGCTAAACGCCGGGGAAGAGGAGGCGATCGGCGGTTCCAGAGCGGGCGGCAAGCGGTACCGCGTGAATATTGACGTCACCCGCCTGAACGACGGCAATACCCACGAGATCAAAGTCGTGGCAAAACTGGAAAACGGCGACACGGTCATCTTCGACCGGGCCAACCGGGAAGCGATCGTATACTACAAGGCGCCCGGCGCTGAACTGCCCGGTACCGGTGACGCAGTGATCCTCGTGCTCGCCGCGATCGCGCTGCTGGCAATGACCGCCGCAGTGATATTCATTCGCAAAAAAGCGCATTGAGATTGCTGTTGAATGAGGACTTGCGCATAAACTCGCAGCTGTTGCAGTTCATGAGCCGTGTCTTCAAAAAAGTAAGAGGAATTTGTTCAAACGAGCGCGTTTGTCTTACATTCTCGCTCATTTGACCGGGTAATCAACGTGACTGATAAGACAAGATTTCTCAAATGAGTGATCTTGTCTTATTTTGTTCTCTCCAGGTCTTCAAAATGTAAGACAATATGCCTCAAACGGGCAAAAATGTCTTACTTTTCGCCTTTTGGGCAGGTCACAGACGCAGCCGACCTTTGCCATTTGCCCTTTGTCATTTACCCCCTGTCCCTTGCCCTTTGCCCCTTGCGCCAAGGCTGTCTTCGTGGTACAATACTATGAGGTGCTTTGGCCGCAGGCCCGAACGCCGCCAAATGGCAATTTGCAAACAGCAAGTTGCATGAAATAATTCAGAAGGTGAAATTCAATGGGAAGAAAGATCACAGTTATTGGCGCCGGCAGCGTGGGATCCACGATAACGTATACGCTGGCGGTGGATAAAATTGCCTCCGAGATCGTGATGATCGACGTCAACGAAGAAAAAGCGCGCGGCGAAGCGATGGACATACTGCAGGGCATGCCGTTCAGCTCGCCGACGAATATATATGCGGGCACGTACAGCGATGCCGCGGGATCGGATATTGTCATCATCACCTGCGGGCTGCCGCGGAAGGCGGGGCAGTCGCGTATTGACCTCGCGCAGACCAACGTCAACATTATAAAGCAGATCGCGCCGGAGATCGCGAAGTACGCGCCGGATGCGATATATATCATTGTCAGCAATCCCGTTGACATCCTGACGTACGTGTTCATGCGCGTGTCCGGCATCCCCGAAAAGCACATCATCGGTTCCGGCACGATCCTGGACACCTCGCGCCTGCGTTCGCGCATTGCCGAATATGTGGGCATCAGCGAGCAGAACATCCACGCGTACGTGCTGGGCGAACACGGCGACAGTTCGTTCGTGCCCTGGTCCATCGCGCAGGTGGGGTGCGTCAATCTGTTCGATTACCGCAAAGATTTCCACTTTTACGATTCGCTGCGGCCTGAACTGGACACCGACGAGATCGAGGAGTACATCAAGACCTCCGGCGGCCAGATCATCAAGCGCAAGGGGGCCACGTTCTACGCCGTCTCCATTTCCGTCTGCCACATCGTCAAATGCCTGCTGGGCAGCGCCAACAACGCGCTCACCGTGTCGTCAATGATGCACGGCGAATACGACATCGAAGACGTTTGCCTGAGCATCCCGTTTATTATCGGGCCTCACGGCGTGTGCGGCCATCTGCTGCCCAACCTTACCGGGCCGGAGATCGGCAAGCTGCAGAACAGCGCCAACGTGCTCAAAAACGTTATCCGCCAGGTCAATATCTGAGCGCGCCGGAATCGCGCGCAAACACGGGCCGTCGCCCAGACCGACTGCCCGTTTGTTATGTAAGGAGAGAAACTGATGAATTACAGCTATTATCCGGGCTGCACGCTGAAGACCAAAGCGCAGGAGCTGGATCGTTACGGCCGCGAGAGCGCGAAGGCGCTGGGCATCGGGCTGGAGGAAATTGACGACTGGCAGTGCTGCGGCGCCGTGTATCCCATGGTGCGGGACGAGATCGCTACGAAATTGTCCGCGGTGCGCACGCTGATGGCGGCGCGGGACAAAGGGCAGAAGCTCGTCACGCTGTGTTCGGCGTGCCATAACGTGTTGACGCGGGTCAACAACGACATGCGCACCGATGAATACATCCGCTCCCGGGCGAACAATTATCTTGACCCCGCGGTGCCCTACGCCGGCGAGACGCAGGTGATCCACTACCTGCAGCTGCTGCGGGACGAACTGGGCTTCGAGCAGCTGGCCCAAGCGGTCAAAAACCCGCTCAAAGGACGCAAGATCGGCGCGTACTACGGCTGCCTGCTGCTGCGCCCCTCTAAAGTGATGGCCTTCGACGACCCCGAAAATCCGCGTATCATCGAAGATTTCGTGCGCGCGCTGGGCGGGACGCCGGTGGTATACGGCATGCGCAACGAATGCTGCGGCGCGTATGTGACGCTGAAGGACGAGGCGCAGGCGCGGGTCAACGTGGAGCGCATCATCGCCAACGCCCGCAGCCAGGGCGCGGAAGAAATTATCACCGCGTGCCCGCTGTGCATGTACAATCTTAAAAAGCATCAGGACGGCAGCATGCCGGTGCGCTACATTACCGAGCTGCTGTACGAGGCGCTGGGGCTGAAGGAGGCGGACGCAAATGCAGATGAGTGAGAAGGACGTTGCCGCCCTCGTAAAAGAGATCAGCGGTTCCGACGTGAAAAAATGCATGAAATGCGGCAAGTGCTCCGCCACCTGTCCCGCGTACGGCGAGATGCGGTTCCATCCGCATCAGTTCGTGGCGATGGTTGCCCGCGGCCGGGTGGAAGAGCTGCTGAAGGACCCCACCGTGACGCGTTGCCTCAGCTGTTTCGCGTGCGTGGAACGTTGTCCCCGGGGCGTGGAACCCGCCAATGTGGTGGCGGCAATACGCGTACTGGCGGAACGTGAGCAGGAGGGCAACAACTTCTCTCCCGCCGACGTGCCGAAACTGCTCTCGCAGGACCCGGAGATCCCACAGCAGGCGCTGGTCAGCGCCTTCCGCAAGTACAGAAAATGAGATGGGCGGTGTGATCAGATTTGCATAAGATCGGAGTATTTGTTTGCTGGTGCGGCAGCAATATAGCCGCGACTGTGGACGTTGACCGAGTGGTGGCGGAGGCCAAAGTGCAGCCCGGCGTGGTGTTCGCGCAGGACTACCAGTATATGTGCTCGGAAGCGGGCCAGAATATAATAAAAGACGCAATTAAAACGCATGGACTCACAGGCGTGGTGGTGTGCTCCTGCTCGCCGCGCATGCACGAAGCGACGTTCCGCAAAGCCGCGGCGCAGGCCGGGCTCAACCCGTTCATGGTGGAGATCGCCAACATCCGCGAGCACTGTTCCTGGATCCACAAGGACAAGGAAGAAGGCACGGAGAAGGCGTGCGTGCTGATGCGGGCGGCGGTGGCAAAAGTAACCCTGAACGCGCCCCTGAAAGCGGGGGAGAGCAAAGTCGTGAAACGCGCGCTGGTGATCGGCGGCGGTATCGCGGGCATACAGACGGCGCTGGATATTGCCGACGCCGGATTCCCGGTGGATATCGTGGAAAAGAACGCCACCATCGGCGGGCGCATGGCGCAGCTGGATAAAACGTTCCCGACGCTGGACTGCTCGTCGTGCATATTGACCCCGAAAATGGTGGAGGCCAAGGCCAACGAGAACATCCGCCTCATTACCTACGCGGAAGTGGAGGAAGTGAGCGGCTTCGTGGGCAGCTTCAAAGCGAAGATCCGCAAAAAAGCGCGCTTCGTCAAAGAAGACGTCTGCACCGGCTGCGGCGTGTGCATGTCCAAATGCCCCTCCAAGAAGGGCCTCAACGAGTTCAACATGGGGCTGAACAACCGTTCCGCCATCTATATCCCGTTCGCCCAGGCGATCCCCAACGTGGCGGTGATCGATAAAGAGCAGTGCATCAAGCTGAAGACCGGCAAATGCGGGCTGTGCCAGAAAGTGTGCACCGCGGGGGCGATCGACTACACCCAGCAGGACGAGTTCATCGAAGAAGAGTACGGCGCGATCGTGATGGCAACGGGGTTCCGGCCCATTGACGCCTCAAAATTCGACGAGTATTCCTACTCCACCTGCAAGGACGTTGTCACCTCGCTGGAACTGGAGCGCATAATGAACGCGGCGGGACCTACCGGCGGCGTACTGCTCCGGCCTTCCGACGGCAAGCATCCGCACTCCATCGTATTTATCCAGTGCGTGGGCTCCCGCGACGTTTCCGGCCGCGGCAAACCCTACTGCTCCAAGATCTGCTGCATGTACACCGCCAAGCACGCCATGCTGATCCGGGACAAATATCCGGACGTGGAAGTGCATGTGTTCTACATTGACGTCCGCACGCCGGGCAAGAACTTCGACGAGTTCTACCGCAGGGCGGCGGAGCAGTACGACGTTGACTACATCAAAGGCCAGGTGGGCAAAGTATACGAGGAGAACGGGCAGCTGGTGGTGCGGGGCGTTGACCTCATCTCCAACGAACAGATCGTGCTGAACGCCGACATGGTAGTGCTGGCCACGGCCATCGAGCCGGATCCCACCGCGCGCAAAGTGGCCAACATGCTCACCGCCAGCATCGACACCAACGATTTCATCACCGAAGCGCACCCCAAACTGCGCCCGGTGGAGAGCCCCACGGCGGGCATCTTCCTGTCCGGCGTGTGCCAGGGCCCGAAAGACATACCCGAGACCGTGTCCCAGGCGGGCGCGGCGGCCTCCAAGGTCATCGGTCTGCTGGCGAAGGACAAACTCACAACAAACCCGTGCGTGGCTCATTCCGACGAGCTTTTGTGCAACGGCTGCTCGTGCTGCGAAAAAGTCTGCCCGTACAGCGCGATCTCCTATGAGACCAAACTGATCAACGACCACGGCGTCAAAGAGACCCGGCGCGTGGCGATGGTCAACGAAGCGCTCTGCCAGGGCTGCGGCGCCTGCACGGTGGTGTGCCCCTCCGGCGCTATGGACCTCAAGGGCTTCTCGAATAAACAGATCATGGCGGAGGTGGATGCGATATGTCTGTAAACGCTGATTGGAAGCCGCGTATCGTGGCATTCTGCTGCAACTGGTGCAGTTACGCCGGCGCGGATCTGGCGGGTTCCTCCCGTCTCGCGTATCCCGCGGACGTGAAGATCATCCGCGAGCCCTGCTCCTGCCGGGTCAATCCCATGTTCATCCTCAAAGCCTTCGAACGCGGCGCGGACGGCGTGATCCTGTGCGGCTGTCACCCCGGCGACTGCCACTACAGCACGGGCAACTACTACACCCGCCGCCGTATGGCGCTCCTGTTCAGCATGCTGGACTACATCGGTGTGGAACGCGGCCGCACCCGCGTGGAGTGGGTCTCCGCCGCGGAAGGCGCCAAATTCTCCCGCGTCATGAACGACTTCGTGGCGCAGATCCGCGAACTGGGCGAAAATGTGAAAGTAGGTGACCTGAGATGCAAAGAGTGAGCGAGAGAGTGATCGCACGCGCCCGCGAGCTGATGCGCGAGGGTACCGTCAATAAGGTTGCCGGCTGGAAGGCAGGCGAGTTTTTCTACGACTGCGCGCCGTACGTGTTCGAGAGCGAGGAATCGCTTAAAGATCTGGTATACGACCGCTTCTGCGCCGCCAACCTCAGCAAATACATGATCAAAAACAGCGTTGCCGCCGGTGCGGAAGGCGGTAAAGTGCTGGTGCTGCTGAAGCCGTGCGACACGTACAGCTTCAACCAGCTGCTCACAGAACATCGCATTGCCCGCGAGAACGTATACGTTCTGGGCGTGGGGTGCGAGGGGATGTGCGACATTGACCGCATCCGCGAAAAAGGCTTTAAAGGCATCACCGGCGTGGATGAGAACGCGGACGGCAAAACGCTCACCGTGCACACGCTGTACGGCGACGGCGAGGTCGCCATCGACGACGTGCTGGTCAATAAATGTGAGTTCTGCAAAGGCAAGGCTCACATGATCTTTGACGAACTGATCTCGGACAACGAAGACGAAGGCCCCCGCGGCGACCGCTTCGCCGGCGTGCGGGAACTGGAGGCAATGTCTCCCGCGGACCGCTTTGCGTTCTGGCAGTCGGAGCTGTCCAAATGCATCCGCTGCAACGCGTGCCGCAACGCCTGTCCCGCCTGCTCCTGCCGCAAGTGCGTGTTCGACAACGACGCTTCCGGCATCGCGTCTAAGGCCAACACCGACAGCTTCGAAGAGAAAATGTTCCACATCATCCGCGCTTTCCACGTAGCCGGACGCTGCACGGACTGCGGCGAGTGCACGCGCGTATGTCCGCAGGGCATACCGCTCCACCTGTTCAACCGCAAATATATAAAAGACATCAACGAATTCTACGGCGAGTATGCCGCCGGCGCGGAAGCGGGACAGCGCGGGCCGCTGATCAACTATACCGTTGACGACATCGAGCCTGCGGCTGTGAGCGACAAAGGAGGGAACTGACCATGGCAATGAAGAAGATAGCATTGACCCAATTGGAACAGTTGTTCGCCGCGCTGTCGCTCACCCGTAAAGTGTATCTCCCCGTGGAGAAAGCGGGTCAATACGACTACGCCCCCTGGCAGCCCGGTCTCACATACCATCCTGAAGTGCTGCACACGGTCAAAAGCGCCAAGAGCGTATTCTTCCCCCAGAGCGAGGACCTGATCCGCTACAAGCGCGCGGGCCTCAGCCTGGAGATCAGTCAGCAGGCGCCGGAGGACGAGGAATTCGTAGTGTTCGGCGTGCACGCATGCGACGTTGCCGGCTTTGAAGTGCTGGACCGGGTGTTCCTGTCGGAGCCTGTGGACAGCTATTATAAGGCGCGGCGGGAGCACGGCACCGTGTTCTCCGTGATGTGCGCAAAGCCCGAAGAGACGTGCTTCTGCGGTACGTTCGGGATTGATGCCGAAGCCCCCGGCGGCGACGTGCAGTCGTGGCTCGCGGACGGCGTGCTGTATATGGAGGCGCTCACCGAAAAGGGTGAGGCGCTGCTGGCGGCGGTATCGGGGATCGTCAGCGAGGTTGACGACGCCGGCACGCAGGCGGCAGCGGAGACCCGGGCGGCGCACAAAGCAATAATGGAAAGATTGCCCCTGGCGGACCTCACCACCGACGGCTTCGGCGCGGACGCGGAACTGCTCCCGCTGTTCAACCGGCCCGAGTGGAAAGAACTGGCTTCGTCGTGCCTGGGCTGCGGCACCTGCACTTATGTGTGTCCCACCTGCCAGTGCTACGACATCCGCGAATATAACACGGGCAAGGAGATCCGCCGCTTCCGCGTCTGGGATTCCTGCATGTACTCCGACTTCACGATGATGGCGGCGGGCACGCCCCGGCCGGATCAGATGCAGCGGTTCCGTCAGCGCTTCATGCACAAACTGAAATACTATCCGGACAATTACGGCGGCGCGTTTTCGTGCGTTGGCTGCGGCCGCTGCCTGCAGAAGTGTCCAATCTCGATGAATATCGTTAAAGTTATGCGTAAACTGGGAGGTGCGAACCACAATGATAAATGACACGCTTACGCCGCGGCTGGCGGTGGTGACGCAGATCCGCACCGAGACGCCCGACGTCAAGACCTTCCGCGTGGAAAGCGCGGACGGCACGCCGCTGTTCGACCATATGCCGGGTCAATGCGCGATGCTCACGCTGCCCGGCGCAGGGGAGGCAATGTTCTCCATCACCTCTTCGCCTACAGTCGGCGGATATAAAGAGTTCAGCATCAAGCGGTGCGGGCGGCTGACCGACGCGCTGCACGCCATGGAGCCCGGCCAGCAGATCGGCATACGCGGCCCCTACGGCAAACCGTTCCCGGTGGACACGGAGTTCCGCGGAAAGAACCTGCTGTTTATTGCCGGCGGCATCGGCCTGGCGCCGCTGCACTCGGTGATCGAGTACGTGCGCGCGCACCGGGAAGCGTACGGGCATATCGATATACTGTACGGCTCGCGGAGCGCCGCGGACCTCGTTGACCTCGACCGCATCCAGAACGAATGGATGCAGGAGCGGGATACCGGGGTGTATCTGACCATTGACCGCCCGCAGGACGGCTGGGACGGCCACGTGGGATTTGTCCCCGCGTACCTCAAAGAGCTGGCCTTTAAGCCCGACTGCACCGCCATCATCTGCGGCCCGCCGATCATGATCAAATTCGTGCTGGCGGCGCTGATCGAAATGGGCTTCGACAAAACGCAGGTGTACACCACGCTGGAGCTCAAGATGAAGTGCGGCGTGGGCAAATGCGGCCGCTGCAACATAGGATCGAAATTCGTGTGCAAAGACGGACCGGTGTTCCGCTGCGACGAGATCGACGAGCTGCCCAATGAGTATTGACGCATCAGGAGGAGACGACAACATGGAAGAAATGGTAAACATATATTTTGCCGGCAAGTTATACACGGTGCCCGCGGGCATGACCATCATGAACGCGCTGGAATACGCCGGGTACAAGCATATCCGCGGCTGCGGCTGCCGCGCGGGTTTCTGCGGCGCGTGCGCCACGATCTACCGGATCAAAGGGGAGCCGGAGCTGAAGTTCTGCCTGGCGTGCCAGACGCGGGTGCAGGAGGGAATGTACATTGCCAGCCTGCCGTTTTTCCCCACGCAGAAGCAGCGCTACGATATCGAGGAAGTCAAACCGGATCAGAGCGTGATGATGGAGCTCTACCCCGAGATATACAGCTGCATCGGCTGCAACGCCTGCACCAAAGCGTGCCCCCAGGGCCTGCCGGTCATGCAGTACATCGCGTACGCCCAGCGGGGCGAGTATGAGAAGTGCGCAGAGGCGTCGTTCGACTGCATTGCCTGCGGCATGTGCTCGGCGCGCTGCCCGGCGGGGATCACGCACCCGATGGTGTCGCTGCTGGCGCGCCGGCTGAACGGCAAGTATATTGCTCCCCGGAGCGCGCATGTTGACAATCGCGTTCAGGAAGTACTGAACGGCGATTACGACGCGCTGATCAAAGAGCTGGCGGACAAGCCCGAAGCCGAGCTCCGCGACATGTACGACCACCGCGAGATCGAGAAATAAGGGAGGAACGGTAACATGGCATTTGAGATCAAAGAACTGCCCGGTGTGTTCACCGGCGAAATGCTGGAATCCATAAAGAAAGTGGAAGCGACCCGTCCGTCCCGTATCGGCGCGGAGCTCCGCCGCATGAGCGCGGAGGAAAAGGAAAAAGTGCTGCGGGACTTCCATCCCGACTATCGCGCGGACGGATTTACCGTGCTGGAAGCGGGCCCCAACAAAGGCGAAAAAGTGCCCTCCGAACTGGCGGACCTGCTGGAAGGCCGGAGCCGCGTGCTGGGTGTGGCCGTTGACCTGCAGCATCCGGATTACGATACCGACGTGCTGATCATCGGCGGCGGCGGCGCGGGCGCATCGGCGGCTATCGAAGCGAGCCAGGCGGGCGCGCGGGCAATGATCGTCACCAAGCTCCGCCTCGGCGACGCCAACACCATGATGGCGGAAGGCGGCATACAGGCGGCGGACAAACCCAACGACTCACCGCTGATCCACTACCTGGACGCGCTGGGCGGCGGTCACTTCACCAACAAACCCGAACTGCTCAAGAAGCTGGTCATGGAGGCGCCGGAGGCCATTCAGTGGCTGAACGGCCTGGGCGTCATGTTCGACAAAGACAAAGACGGCACGATGATCACCACCCACGGCGGCGGCACGTCCCGGAAACGCATGCACGCGTGCGCGGACTACTCCGGCGCGGAGATCATGCGGGTGCTGCGGGATGAGGTGCTGAACCGGGGGATAGAGGTCGTTGACTTCACCGCCGCCATCGAGCTGGTGCTGGACGATAAAGGTCAATGCGCCGGCGCCGTGCTCCGCAACATGGAGACCGGCGAGTTGCGCGTGGCGCGGGCGAAGGCGGTCATCATTGCCACCGGCGGCGCGGGGCGGCTGCACTACCAGGGCTTCCCGACGTCAAACCATTACGGCGCCACGGCGGACGGCCTGGTGCTGGGCTACCGGGCGGGTGCGAAGCTGCTGTACGCGGATACGATCCAGTACCATCCGACGGGCGTTGCCTACCCGGCGCAGATGCTCGGCGCGCTGGTCACCGAGAAAGTGCGGTCCTGCGGGGCGCAGCTGGTCAACGTTGACGGCGTGGCCTTTATGAACCCCCTGGAGACCCGCGACGTGACCGCGGCCTCCATCATCCGCGAGTGCAAAGAGCGCGGCAAAGGCGTCCCCACGCCCATCGGCAGCGCGATCTGGCTGGATACCCCGATGATCGACGAGATCGGCGGCAAAGGCACCATCGAAAAACGCATCCCCGGCATGCTGCGCATGTACTCCAAATTCGGCATGGATATGCGCAAGACGCCTATATTGATATATCCCACGCTGCACTATCAGAACGGCGGCCTCGACGTGAGCGCGGACAGCATGACCGGCATCCCCGGCCTGTTCGTGGCGGGCGAGGCGGCGGGCGGCGTGCACGGACGCAACCGGCTGATGGGCAATTCCCTCCTGGACGTCATCGTATTCGGCCGCAACGCGGGCAAATACGCCGCGGCATACGTTCCGGGCGTGCGGCTCGGCGCGCCTACGCTCTCCCACGTGGAGAAGTTCGAGGCGGAACTCAAGGCTGCGGGCGTGGTGTCCAAAGTGGAATCGCCGCTGCTGCTGCCGGCGTACACCCACGGCAATCCCAAATTTGCCGGCACTGTGAAATGGGGGCATCCTGACTTATGAGCCTGTTCGGAGGAGTTATATCGGTCACCGGCATCGGGTTTCTGATGCTGTGCGTGCTGGCCGTTGCCGCCGTGGGCTACGCGCTCGGGCGGATCACGGTCAAAGGCGTATCGCTGGGCACGGCGGGGGTGTTCATTGTCGCCCTGGTGTTCGGCGCGCTGTGTTTTAAGTATATTGACACTCAGCTCGTGATGAAGGTGACAATGCCCGCGGCAGAGACCGCAGAGGCGGGGGCGGAAGCGGCGGCAACGACCGTCACCAAAAGCTACGCCTCGAACGCCCTAAAGATCATCGAGAACCTGGGCCTGATCCTGTTCGTGACCTCGGTGGGCTTCATTGCCGGTCCCAACTTTTTCAAGAACCTGAAAAAGAACTTCAAGTCGTACATTTTGCTGGGCCTGATCATTATCCTGGCGGGCGCGGGAGCGTGCGCGGCGTGCTTCTTTATCGGCCGCGGCGGCGAGAGCGACTCCAAGGAGTTTGTGGCGATGCTGGTAGGGATATTGTCCGGTTCGCTCACCAGTACACCGGCGTTTTCCGCGGCGAAAGCGACGGTATTGCCCCAGTATGAAGACGCGGTAACCGTGGGCCACGGCATTGCGTACCTGTTCGGCGTGATCGGCGTGGTGCTGTTCGTGCAGCTGATCCCGAAGCTTACCAAAGCCAACATGGAAGAAGAACGCGCGAAACTGGCCGGTTCATCGGCCGCGGCTGAAGAGAAGACCGCCGAAAAAGCGCCCGAAAAGCTGTTTTCGCTGGACAAATTCGGCATCGGCATATTCGCGCTGGCGGCGGCGCTGGGCGTGATCCTCGGCGCGATCCGCATACCGCTCAGCAGCAAAGGGCTTGACGGCACCACGTTCTCGCTGACGACTACCGGCGGCGCGCTGATCGTGTCGCTGCTGTTCGGGCATTTCCGCCGCATCGGCCGGCTGAACATCACGCCGGACAAAAAGACGCTGGAAGTGTTCCGGGAGACCGGGCTGATGCTGTTTCTGATCGGCGCGGGCATCGCGGGCGGCGCCAATTTCGTCAAATACTTCAAAGCCGTGTACTTCCTGTACGGGGTGGCAATGACGGTCATTCCGATGATCATCGGCTTCTTCTTCGCGAAATACGTGCTGAAGCTGAGCCTGCTCAACAACCTCGGGTCGATCACCGGCGGCATGACGTCGACGCCCGCGCTGGGCACGCTGATCAACGTGGCGGGGACGGATGACGTTGCCAGCGCGTATGCGGCAACGTATCCCATTGCCCTCATCGCGGTGGTACTGGCGTCGCAGTTCCTGGTGCTGCTGCTGTGAGCGGCAGGCGCGCTACTGATGCGTTTTGTCACTTGTTAACGAAAAAAGCATACGATATAATGAGTCCGGCAAAGGCAATTGCCGGACTTTTATTTGTAAGATTGCAGGGACGGAGGACCGGATGGACACGGGGAGCAGGATCGCCGCACTGCGCGGGCAGGCGGGATTGACGCAGGAACAGCTGGCAGAGCGGCTGTTCGTATCGCGCGAACTGATATCGAAGTGGGAGCACGGCGTGCGCCGTCCGGATCATCGCGAGGCGGCGGAACTCGCGCGCGTGCTGGGCGTCGGCATCTCCGAGATCATTGACGAGACCGAACTTATAAAAGAAGAACTTGCCGAATGTATCCCGGAAGATTCCGGACCCGACGGGCAGGATATTGCCGGCATGCTGAATCTGTTTCTGCCGAAGCTCCGGCCAAAGGCGCGCGGCATGTTTGTCCGGCGCTACCACTTTCACGATACGCCCCGCGAGATCGGCGAATTGTTCGGCGCCGGAGAGGCGTACGTGCGTACGGTGCTGTCGCGGGCGCGGCGCAAACTTAAGAAGTATCTGAAGGAGCATGCGGGAAAATGAGTACGGAAGAATTATACGACGCGTTTGAGCACATAGACGGAGAGTTTCTGAACGTGCCTTCCGCCCGCGGCAGTTTCCGCAGGAGCGGCGGCAAAAAAGACGCGGGCTCGCGGAGCAATCTGCTTCCGGTGTTGCTCACGGCCGTACTGCTGGTGGCGGGGATCGTCTCCGGAGCGCTGATCGCGCGGTCGATACGCGGCCGGAACGAGCACAGGCTCTCGCCGGACGTGCAAACGGATAACAACGGTACCTCAACTGCCGCTACGCCGACTGCTTATGCCGCGACGCCGACTGCTTATGCCACGCTGCCGGTGGTCACGCCCGCGCCGGCAATCCGGATCGACGCGGAAGGCTGGCCCCGCGAGCTCCCCGCCGGCGAGGAAGAACTGAAGCAGCTGGAGGCCAAATGTTTTGACCTGCTGGCGGATAATTATCCGGAGCTGCGTTCGTTTGATCCGGCGCAGATGAAGCTCAGCTCCCACGGCCTCTCCGGGGGGTGGACGGTCTATCTCACGGTCAGCGCCGGCGGGTACAGTATAATCAGCTATGGAGTGGATCATTACCGGGATGAGATCAAGCTCAATAAGAACACTCAGTTTCCGGATGACCTTATCTCTATCCTGCAGAGCCTGCCGGAAGACACGATGCGGGAATACGAGGCAAAGCTCGAGTCGATCGTCCGGGCGCAGATCGTACCCGGAAAACTCAAAGAACCGGACGACCTCCGTTCTGAAATACACTGCTACTGGACGTATAACGCCGGCCCGTATCTGGAGTGCGAAAGCATCATCTATACCGTTGACCCCGACTCGACGGAATTCGGCTGCGGCGGGCACGCGCACATATTCGGCAGCGTAAAGATCGCGGAAGCGGCGGACTGGTGTTCACAGTACGAGAACGGCCCCGCGCTGACAATGATGCAATATACCTGGGACGGCTGGGGCATCAGCGTAAAAACGGTCAACAAATGCGCTGCGACCGACATGATCGTCCAACTGCTCGGCCAATTAGAGGAGACCGGAGAGCTCGCGGAAGCGCTGTCGAAAAAGGAACTCGATCTGTCCGGCCTTGCCGGCAAGCAGGTGGAATTGCCCGCACCGTACGGCACTATGTGGTTCGAATGCGACGGAAAGATATACCGGTTTGATCCGGACATGAAACAGCTCTGCCGCGTCGAAACGTATCTGGGCAGGGGCCGCGTGCTGGCGTGCACGGAAGATCTCCGGAAGCTGATCGCGAACACCTGGCATTATTATCCGTACGATTTCTATGAAGGCACGTACGACAATAAGACCGGCGAGCTGACGGTCAGCGAGGTGTTCAGTGCGGAAACGACGGTGCACGTCGCGGTCAAAAAGATCGAACTGTCGGAAAAAGACGATCCCTCCGGACACTATGACAAGATCACCCTGGAGCTGGTATCGGATAAAGATCAGTATCTGGCTGTCGACCTGCACAGCGAGCAGAGCGATCACAATTTTGCCGTCGGCAGCTCCCAAAAACTCACTTTCACCGCCGGGGAGTCCCGCACGCTCGAAATGGGTTTCGGCGGCTGGAGGAACGTCCCGTTCTGGATCACTGTCACCGCGGACAACACGCGCGTCCGCATTCGTATAGTGCCTTGATTTACGACGGAGAATAGTATAAAATTAAAGCACCGGCAAATGAACGGAGCCGGTGCTTTTTTGCGGATTGACGGAGAGGCGCGATCGCTTCCGCGCCGCGAAAAATCTGACAAATCGGAGGAACACGAATGAGAACAGTTGACGTTGCGCGCGTCACCGACGCGGTGCGGGAAATGTGCATAGAAGTGAATCATAAATTGTCCCCGGATATGGCCGGAAAATTCCCCGAAGCCCGGGAGCGCGAAGAATCGCCGCTGGGTAAACAGATCCTCGGCCAGCTGATCAAAAACATGGAGATCGCGCAGGCTGAAATGATCCCGATCTGTCAGGACACCGGCATGGCCGTGGTGTTTCTCGAAGTGGGGCAGGACGTGCATTTCGAGGGCGGCAATATCGAAGACGCCGTCAACGAAGGCGTGCGCCGCGGGTATGTTGACGGGTATTTGAGGAAGTCCGTGGTCCGCGATCCGCTGGAGCGCGTCAATACCGGCGACAACACTCCGGCGGTGATCCACTACAGCATCGTTCCCGGCGAGCAGGTCAAAATAACGCTGGCGCCGAAAGGCTTCGGCAGCGAAAACATGAGCCGCGTGTTCATGCTGAAACCCGCGCAGGGGATCGAGGGCGTGAAAGAGGCCGTGCTGACCGCGGTGGCGGACGCGGGCCCTAACGCCTGCCCGCCCATGGTAGTGGGCGTCGGCATCGGCGGCACGTTCGAAAAGTGCGCGCTGCTGGCCAAGAAGGCATTGACCCGGGACGTGAACGTGCGTTCGCAGATCCCGTACGTGGCTGAACTCGAAACGGAGCTGCTGGACAAGATCAATGATCTGGGCCTCGGTCCCGGAGGACTGGGCGGCCGCGTCACCGCGCTCAACGTGGCGGTGGAAACGTACCCCACGCATATCGCCGGGCTGCCGGTGGCGGTCAATATCTGCTGCCACGTTAACCGGCACATCTCGCGCGTGCTTTGAGAAGGAGGCCGGACAACATGGACAGACACATCACGCTCCCGCTTTCTGAAGCTGAGGCCCGCACGCTCCGGGCCGGAGATTACGTTTACCTGACCGGCGTGCTGTACACCGCCCGGGATGCGGCGCACAAACGCATGTACGACGCCCTCAAGGCCGGCGAAGAACTGCCGGTGGATCTGAGAGGCCAGCTGGTATATTATCTGGGCCCCACGCCCGCGCGCCCCGGTCACGTGATCGGCTCCGCGGGTCCCACCACTTCCTCCCGTATGGACAAATACGCGCCCGAACTGCTGGATCTCGGCCTGCGCGGCATGGTGGGGAAGGGCAAGCGCACGCAGGCGGTCATTGACGCCATCGTGCGGAACGGCGCGGTGTATTTTGCCGCCGTGGGCGGCGCCGGCGCGCTGCTCTCAAAGTGCATAAAAGAAGCGGAAGTCGTGGCCTACGACGACCTCGGCACGGAAGCGATCCGTCGGCTGCGGGTCGAAGAGCTGCCGGTGATCGTAGTCATCGACTCCGAAGGCAATAATCTTTACGCCACCGCGGCGGAGAGCTGGAAAAGATAAACGGCCTGCGATCGGCAGACGGGGAGCGTGGAAATGATCCTGCGCAACAGCGCCAAGTCGGTACTTAGAAGTCCGCTCAAAAGCATATTGTTCTTTCTGCTGGTATTTGCGCTGACCGCCGCGCTCACCCTGGGCACGGCGCTGGTGGCCATGTGCGATTCGGTGCTGGCGCAATGCGACAAAACGTACACCACGATCGCGTCACTGGAATACCGCGGCGGCCGTTTTCCGGACAATTCCGTGTGCGACCTGAACGCGGCCGCGCTCCGCTCGCAGCTCGATTTCGACGCGCTGTCAAACCTGGATTTCGTTACTAAAACTAACCGCAGCAACACCGCGGTGGTATCGCTGCCGGG
>JAFZSK010000015.1 GCA_017620915.1 Clostridia bacterium
GGGCGCTGCCGTAGTATTTCGTCAGTTTCGATGTTCTGATCGCATCCATATCGTTGTCAAACCTCTCCGTCCAGACTGAACATCAGAGTCTGTCCCCTGATCAGATCCACTGTGAATTCGGTCACGTCGCGGCCGTAATACTTACGTTCATACACCTCAAACGGGCTCGCCGGGCGCTTCAACCGGAGCGTCTTGCGGCCGGTGGTACGGGCGTGGATCGTCAAGAAGCGCTCGTTGGCAAACACGAAATCGCCGTCATCCTCATAAATGTGACAGCCGGCAATGCGCCCGATCGCACGGTAAATATCCGCCGTGAGCCATTTGGCCGCGCTGAACACCGCCGTATGACCGTCTGCGCGTTTGACGCTGATGGCGGGCAGTTTCTCGTGGCAGAGCGTGGCCAGCGTCTCCGCTTCCGGGTCATCGCACACGAACAGCGGGCAGACTACTGTTGTCTGATTGTCCAGGTACATCGCGCAGCCGTCTTTCACCTGGCGGTCCAACTGGCCGTACACGAGGCCCGGGTCGCAGTCCGTTCCCAGCGCGCGCTGCGGATCGATCTTGAATTTGCCCAGCGACGGCGCGTCGATCCGTTGGATATGCATACCGGTGAGGTCGGAGATGTGGTCCACAGAGAGCTTCGGCGTATCATCCGGGTCAATAAACCCCTGCCCGTATATGAACAGCGCCGTTTTGCCCGCGCGCCGCACTTTTTGCTGTATTGCCCGCCGCTCTTCCGCGGTCAAACTGAAGCAATTCACAAAAACATACAATTTGTACTCCGGCAGATCATCGCGGGCAATATCGTCGTGATAGTAAAAATCCGCCGGCATACCGCTCGCGGGGATCTCCAGCGTACGGTTCAGTTCGATCATCTGGAACAGTGTGGCCGCGGCGGTACAGTGTACCGATTCTTCATCGTAGAAGAACGCCACGTCGTTGTGCTTCGTGCGGTCACCCGCATAAAATGCCTGCGCCAGTTCCTGCTGCCGCGCCATCAGCTCATACAGCCGCGGATCGCGGTACCGGCCCCGGTGGTACTGATCGAACCACCAGCCCGAAATGTCCTGACAGATGTCCCGCCCGAAATCGCGCTTCATGCAGGCGATGCTGTCCTCGATATCGTACTGTTCCATGTAGTCCATTGCGCCGGCGCGGTTGCCTTCGCGGAACGTGCGCGTGTCGTCCTCCGAGAAGAATATCCGCCCCCGCAGCCGGAACGAATCCTGCATCACGCGCTGCGACGAATAGCCGCCCGGCTGGCGTTCAATGTACACATTGGGGCACGCGGTCATGTCCACGAACCCGCAGTCCAGCATCTTTTTTGCTCCCGCGCACATGCACATATTGTAATAGTCGAGGCAGCCGAAATAGCCGTAAAACGCGCCCACCAGCAGGTCGCGGTCATACTCTTTGATGGCTTTGGCAAAGTGGATTATCGAGTCGGCGGCGCCCACGTGGAACGCGCGGTAAAAGTCGGCCACGCACTGATACTTGTCCGTATTCAGAAACGAACCGATATGGTTATCCGAGATGCCGCTGCCGCCGCCCGACGGAAAGCGCGAGAGTGCGTTGTCAACGCCGATAAACGCCCGTTCTCCCATATCCGGTATGTGCGGATCGTCAATATCCGCCTCCGGATCGTTCCAGGCCTTCCTGAGCGCCTCCTGACTGCCGTACCGGTCATACAGGTATATGGAAAACGCCTTGCGGAACGCGGGGCTGAAATCGCCGTACAGATCGCAGGGCGCCTTGCCCGAATGCTCGAAGCCCATGTAGCCGCCGCGGTAGATCGTGAGAGGATTTGAGGGATACCATTCGGAGGTATTGCCGCCGGCCAGGAATACGCCGATCACGTGCTCGCCGCAGGGCGTGCCCTCCAGATCCCGCAGCAGGCCCAGGACATGCTTTGTCGCCTCTTCCCGCCAAGCCTGCGAATACAGCGCGTACATGCCGGGATAATAACCGTTCTCGTAGCTTTCCGTGATCACGCGCACCGGGATGGTGCTGCCGTCGTTGTAGCGCATCATTTCCGAGGGATGTTCGCACAGCCACTGCACCGACGGATGCACGCCCAGCCGCAGGAAGATCTTGGCATCCGGCACCGCTTCCAGCAGCACTTTCGCGTCTTCCATCAGCCGATCGAACGCACCCTGATACAGCCACTCCGGATCGCAGATCAGAAAGAACACTTCGATGCCCGCCTCTCCCAGCGCGCGAAGGTATTCGACGTCCCGTGTGTGGGCATGGGCGGTGAACGCCATCGGCGGAAGCACGCGGCCGTCGACTTCCACCGCGGGACTGCCGTTGTAATTTACGATTCTGGATCTGAGCATGTTGATCCCTCCTGGTCCGGATTAAGCCGATCTTGGTCTTGGATTGCCGGTTCAGAACAGCTGTCCCGGCAGCTTCAGTTTAGTCTTCGGCGGAAAGCTTTTGTCAAATTCCTCCACATCAGCGTCGTCAACATAATACCCCTGCGGCGTCTGATACACGCCCGTGATCCCGTCCAGATATCCGGGTATCAGCTCTTTGCACAGGAAGAACGACGCGTCCGCATCTTCGGGCAGGTCGTGGTATCGGATGCCGAACCGGCTCGCATAGTCAAAGCCGCAATTGCCGTAAAAGCCGATATTGCCCTCGAACAGCACCGCGCCGAAGCCCATTGCCGCCGCCTGCTCCAGTGAATAGTCCAGCAGCTGTTTGCCGTAGCCCTTGCGCTTCAGTTCAGGCGTGATGCAGATCGGCCCCATGGTCAACACGTTGACTGTCCGCCCGTCGTCGGCGTTGATCACTGTCTTCATAAACAAATTCTGTCCGATCAGCCGGCCGTCCAGCTCCATCACGATGTCAAGTTCCGGTACAAACGCCGGATCGTCCCGCAGCACGTGGATGACGTAGTGCTCGCTGCAGCCCGGCCGGTACACGTTCCAGAAAGATTCGCGGATGAGTTCTTCCACCGCGCGGTGGTCCGCTTCCTGCTCCCGCCGGTATGTAATGCCTGTATTATTCAATGCTTTAAGTTCCTTTCTTACTTTTTCCAGATCGCTCGAGGTGAGCAGCGGGATCAGTGCGTTGACCTCGTCGATGCTCTTGTCCCACCATTTAAACTGCAGCAGCAGCGCGACCAATTCGTCGTCGAAACGTTTTCTGATTTGCCGTGCCGGATCGCCTGCCACGATGGTGTACGGGTCAACATCGCTGCCCACAACGCTGCCGGCACCGATGATCGCGCCGTCGCCAATATGCACGCCGGGCAGGATCAGTGCGTTCTGACCGATCCAGACATCGTTGCCAACAATGGTATCCCCTTTGAACGGCAGATCCGCACGTTCCGGCGGCGCCATATCCCAGCCTTCCAGCGTGAAAAAAGGATACGTGGATACCGCGTTCAGCTGATGGTTCGCGCCGTTCATCATGAATTCGACCCCGGCAGCGATCTGGCAATACTTTCCGATTATCAGTTTGTCGCCCAGCCACTGATAATGGTGCGTCACATGGCTCTCAAATTCCGCATCGGCAATATACGTAAACTCTCCCACCACAATATTCGGGTCGGTGATAGTAGGCTTAACATATATTTCGTTATCGTACCCGGCGATAGGGTGAACAATATCCGGATCCGGGCGTTTTCCGTCGATCATACAGTTCCTTTCTGCTGCGCACACCGCACCAGCTCGGGCAGCGCGGAGCGCTCTACGTCATACCGGCCGGACCAGCTGCGGATCTCGGCCAGGTACTCTTTACGGCCCGCAAAAAAACCGAATCGTTTATTGAGCTTTTCTATCGAAAGCACAGCGAGATCTGTTCTTGTTATGTCGCCGCCGAAACAGTCTTTTCCATTCTTATCGTAAAACTCGATAGGCAATGCTTCATCGTTCAAGATATTAATGACGCATTCCTGCACCTCTTCCGGGTCGCAGATATGCCAGTGCTGCGTAGCGAAGTACTTAGCCTCTATTTCTTTCAGGAAGTCAGTCAGGTTCATGGCCCTATTATACTAAATAAGCAGCAATTTTGTATAGCCCTTTTAAAACAGCCGGCAGATCATATTGACCGCGTCCGGCACATCCTCATCCACGTAGCCCGAATCGGTAAAGCCGAACTTCTCGTAGAGGCGAATTGCCGACGTATCCGCCCGCTTCACGCACACTTCCACATGGTCGTAACGGGCCTCCCGGCGCAGCTCATCCAGTATCATTGCCAGCGCGGCCGAACCGAAACCTCTCCCCTGACAGTCCGCGTCGATCATGAACTGCTGAAGGTCGTATCCCAGCGGCTCATCGGTGAATTCCCGCACCAGCACCATCCCGACCGGTTTGCCGTCGGCCTCGATCACATACACTTTGGCGCTGCAGTCGCGGTAGACATAGCCCCGCGCAAGGATACCGATCGCGGGCGCCACAAAAGTCTTTTGCTCCTCTTTGACGGACAGCGACGCGGCAGCGAGCCAGTTGGCCTCGGTCACCGGGGAGAGGCGGACGTCGGCCAGCACCGTTTCCCACCACAGATTATCCGCTTCACGCAGATAATAGAAGCCGCAGCGTTTCAGCACGTTTTGGGACTTCACGTTGTCCCTGCGCGTGTCGGCGCGGACAATGCGGATCCCCGCTTTCCTTCCGAACTCCAGAAACGCAGTCAACGCCTCGCTCATATATCCGTGCCCCTCATAGACGGGATTCAGCCCGTAGCCCACTTCGGTCACGCCTTTCACAGGCACATATTTGTAATCGATGGAGCCGATTATGTGGCTGTTTGCCTTCAGCACGATCAGGAATTCCGTGAAGAACAGGTAATTGTCCGGATCCGCGGCGATCTCCCGCTCCAGCTTCTTCAGAAAGCCCGCAAGCAGATAGTCCAGTTCTTCACCCCGGTACACTACGCCGAATTCCGCCTCAAAGCGCGGCAGATCCGAGTTGAACAGTGAGAGGTTGTCCTGCGTGTACGGGAACAGCACCAGCCGTTCGGTCTCGATACAGTCGATCATTTTATCTTTATTCATCGTGCAGTTCCTTATTCAAATGCGCCTGTGCATCCAGCCACTCCGCTTTAGTGAGCAGATTGACGTGGCCGTGCCGTGTCTCGTTCAGCTGCGGTACCGGGACGTGCTCGGTGGTCCACTGGTATTTAAAACCGAGTTTTTCCTGCACGCGACGG
This sequence comes from Clostridia bacterium, assembly GCA_017620915.1. Taxonomy (GTDB): domain Bacteria; phylum Bacillota; class Clostridia; order UBA1212; family UBA1255; genus UBA1255. The sequence goes on from JAFZSK010000015.1 coordinate 5,158, forward strand.
GATCTTTCGTTGCCGTCGTAATACCCGCACCAGACGCGTTCCAGTCCGAGGTCTTCGAACGCGTGCCGCAGCAGCTCCCGGCTTGCTTCGGGCACCAGTCCCTGCCCCCAGTACGGCACACCGATCCAGTACCCCAACTCTGCTTCGTCGTCGGTATTCGCCAGGTCGCTGTTAAAATGCAGCCCGATGCTGCCCACGGGCAGGCCGGTCTCCTTCAACACGATAGCGTACACTTCCGGTCCGGACAATACTTCGCGGATTATCTTCCGGCTCTCTTCTACGCTCGTATGCACGGGCCAGCCGGCGGCGGGGCCAACGCGCGGATCCTGCGCATACCGGAAGCACTCCTCGGCGTCCGCCTCGTCCCACGGGCGCAATATCAGGCGTTCGGTCTCAAATATCATTGCCAGCCACCTCTTTCAGATGCATCATGTGGATCCCGATGTGACCGATCCCCAGCACGATCCCGGCCGCGAACAGGAACGGATTCTTCCCGTATACCGCGATGAGCAGGACTGCGATGACCGGAAGCGTTGCCCCCGCCACCGGTATACCCAGCAGGCTGCGATAGAAGTCTTTCATCGTCTTTTCGCTTCGGAAATACCGGATCCAGAACACTTCGTACAATACCATGAAAACGAATGCCGCCGACAGCCAGATCAGCCACAGGTTCAGCCCCTGAACGTTAAAATCACTGAAGATCAGCACCAGGCAGGAGACCGCCACTTCTCCTATCCGCTCCAGCGCCAGCAGCAGTTTGTTCTCACGTTTTGCGTATTCGTCATACCCTTCCGGCTTATGCTTCGTCCAAAAGAAATTGGGCACGAACAGCATAAGCAGAAATATCAGTCCCACGTATGAAAAACCGAAATGCATCTTATTCTCCTATTTACAACACTCGCCTAACGCTCTTTCCTCGTCAATACGGCACCGACGATTGTCCCGATCAGGAGGAACGGCGCCACCCTGAAAAACACCCAGGCGATCCCGTGAACAAATGTCCCCGCGACCGCGGTCTCGGGATCGCTGAGATCCCATTTCAGGTACGAATTGTCCGTTAAAGCCAGCACGATGAACGCAATCACGGTCAACGCACTCAGGACAATGAACACCCAATGGATCGTCTTTCTTCTTGAGCGTTTGCGCTCGGCCAGCTGCAGATTGATGACTTCCAGTTTTTCCGAGATCGTTTTCAGCTCATCCGGTTCCGTGGCGGCAACGGTCTCGCCCAGAAGAACGCTGACCGGTGTATCCAGCGCTTCCGAGATCGAGATCAGCATATCCGAATCGGGCACGGACAATCCCTGCTCCCATTTTGAAACGGTCTGCCGCACCACGCACAGTTTGGCGGCAAGTTCTTCCTGCGAGAGCCCCTTTGACTTCCGTAATGCTTTCAGGTTTTCATTCAACATTTTGATAACCACCTTTCAAAGTCGTTATCCGGATCATAGTCAAAACTGCCCGTGGCGGCAAGCAACGCAAATTAACATTTCGCAATTCGGTCAATTTTGCGCAGCTCCATATAGATCGAGTTTGTTATCTCGCTCCCGGAGACAATATGCTTCGGGAAGCCTTTCTTCTGAAAACCCAGCCTTTCGTACAAAGCTATTGCTTTAAGGTTTTCCGGATTCGGATCTACCCAGACGATCTCCGCGCCATTTCGGAATGCTTCTTTGATCGCATATGAGAGCCCCGATGTCGCGATCCCCCGCCCTCGCGCAAAACTAAACAGTTTAATGTCCAGCGCTGCGCTTCGATGCGTTTTGTCGATATTATAGAACGATTCTCCGCAGTATTGCCCGTTTTCAAATATCGAATAGTGGTTCAAAACCGGTCTGCCGGATACGATCCAGCGAAACCAGCTTTTCATTTCTTCGTCTGTTTCATGTAATCCGTCCGGGAATCCGACGAACTTCATTACGTCCCCATCGGCCCAAAGCTGCTGAACGTTTTTGATGTCGTCAATAGTTGTTTCTTTTATCTCAAGCATTATAAACTCCTATAATATTAAAAACAGACAAGGAATCTGTCAGCGGAAATTGTAACATACATTTGTCATACCAGTCAATGAAACGCTAGGCTGTTCTTCCCGCTTGAATTAGATATCCTTCACAGACAGCCGCTATTGTCGCAACGACGCAAATAATTGCTGCGCTATATCTCAAATCGACAAAAGTCAGTGTCAACGGAAAAATGAACAGTAAACCTCCGGTAATTTTATTTATTACGGAATGCACAGCCACAAGTTCTTTATGTCTGATGTATCCTATGGCAATATTGACCAGTTTTATTATCGCTATGACTGATATCCATATGTAAAGCCAAACCGGAACATCCAATACCGGAAGCAGTTTTATCAAGCAGACCGCCGTGAATACAATATCTGCGATCGTATCCAGCCTTGAACCCGGTTCGCTGACAGTTCCGGTTTTCCTTGCCACCGCACCATCGATCATATCCGAGGAACCGGCAGCCATATACAGTGCATAAAACACCGGAGACAGCGCCGGGCAGAACAATAAAGCAATGCTGAGTACTATTCTGATGCAGGTTATGATATTGGCCATCTGTTCATTCTAACCCGTAACAGACGTATTCGCGGCTGAATTCGTAGCCGAGCTTTTCCGCAAGCCGGACTGACATCTTATTTGCCGCGTCCCATGAAGGATACAGTCCGAGTTTAAGAAACTGTTCCTTCGATTCGAATATCATTAAATCCTCACTCTTTCTGAAGTATATCCAGCGTATGATGGGACGCCCCGATCAGATCCTGCCGTTCGCAGATCGCGAAGTGATAATCCAGCCACTTGTCAAACGTCTCGTCATCCATGGCGTCAATAAACTCCCGCTTATAATTCGTTGCCCCATCAGTGGCGACGAGCTTAAGTCTTTTGACATTGACCGCCGCATCCAGCTCCGCAATATCTTCCGTACGCACAAGCTCGAATACTTCCTTTGGTTCGCTTACGCAGTGCCAGTCCGCGGTCAGCATGTTGAGGTCCATCACTTCGTGCAGATTGTTCATGCCGAATACGTACTGAATTACGGTGGGCTCATTCATGCAATACGCCACCAGAATATGACCGCCCGGTTTCGTCACCCGCACGGCTTCCGAGAGCGCCCTCAGCTTATCTTCCTTCGTGTAAAGGTGATACATCGGACCGAGCAGCATGGTCAAATCGAAAGAGTTGTCCGATAGCGCGGACAATTCCAGCGCATTCCCCTGCATTGTCACAATGGATTCCGTACCGTCTAATTTAGATCTCAGAATTTCCAAATTGTGCTCAACCAATTCTACCGCGGTCACCCGCAGCCCGCGTTTGGCCAATGTCACGCTGTACCGCCCCGTGCCGGCGCCAACTTCAAGGATATTCAGATCCGGAACTCCTTTCAGACACTCCTCGATATATCTCATCGTAGTCAGGTATTCCACCTGCCCGTGACGGGAAAGGAGTCGTCCTTCTTCGTTGTAATTGTTGTAATACTCTTCAAGATAATTCATTGCTTATTCTCCGCAGCTCCCGGATTATATTCGTCAATAGCCAAGGAATGCCCGCAATTCTTTATTCGGGAGCAGATCTTCTTTGAACATCCCGAAGGATCTGCCCGGAACGAGCTCCAGATAACGGTCCAGAAATTCCCCGTACGTTTTTGCCTCAAAACAGTACGGCGTGATGAAGAACTCTCTCGAGCCGCCGGTCACCCGGTCTCCGGCCTGCACATTTACTTTATAGTCGCCCGTTTTAAGCTTCGAAAAGACGTATTTCTCCAGATTCCAGCCGTGCAGTTCAACGTGCCCGAACGGAACGGCATACGTTGCCACCGCCGGATTTGCCCGGAGCGCCGCCTGCTGATAATCATACTCCACACTTTCTATAAACTTTTCCGCGGTGCCGCAGTCCAGCACGGTAAAATCATCCTTTTTACCGTACTCCCTTACAAACTCCCAGTCGCCGTCGATCTGCCTTATCGAATAGTGCCAGGAGCCCTCGACGATTTTTGCGTCGAGCCAATGGTAATCCTTTTTAACATTCTCAAACGCCTTTTTGAGATACACCTCGATATCCATGCCGTATCTGAATTTCTCGGATGGGTTTGAGTCCTGCACCGCTTCTTTCGTATATTCACACAGGAAGTCAATGAACTCATCGGCGGTATTGCCGTCCGTCCATTCTTCGACCACTTTCTCGCCCATGAATGTGCCGTTGTCCTGCCCAAAAATGTATTGTCCGTGACGCGGCACGATCACATACGGCGTTTTCTTTTTCATCTGCGTTAGCGTTGCCCACGGATAGTCTGTGCGAAGTTTTTCCAGCGCTTTTTCGTAGTACACGTTGATATCCGTTCCGTACTTGAATTTGTCAGGATCGGCGGTGGGATCTTTGTTGAGTTCCGCCTCGTGCTGCCTTTCTTTTTCCGCTTCCTCTTCCCGGGCGAATATATCGTCGGAGCTCAAAGTCGTCCAGGCCCAGACCTCTTTCATGCTGTGGCAGGCCAGTGCCGGTGCATATATAAAGGTGCCTTCCTTCTTGTTCGGAAACTGGTCCCATCGGCCGGCGCCCAATCCGCCGTTATTTAAGATCAGCAGGCAGTATTGTTCGTGTTTCGGCAGTTCTCCGTCCTTAAAAGACTTAAAGTCCGCGATTTTTACAGTATAAGTGCCCTCCTCTTTAGGCCCGAGATTAATAAAATTGATCTCTTCATCCTCCAGGCAGTTCGAAAGATCATACCGGTCCAGCGAGTGCCATCTCGATACTTTAGAGGCGTCGACCGTATCCGCCGTTCCCCTGGTGAAATGTCCGGCCAGGGATTTTTTGTTGCGGTAATCCTTCGGATGCCATTCCCCGCCCGTATACCGCCCGTCTTTTAATTCGAGCAGGCAAAATTCGCCGTATTCCGGCATGTCCTCCGCACCGACAGTGTGAAACTCGTTAAAGGACAATCTCAATTTCTTATAATTACATACAAACTTGGCATTCATAATCTGTTCCCCCTGTAATTTCCGACCGGTCATGCCCGCTTTTTTCTTTTGCCCCGTTGGTTGGCTGCCTCCAGGAAACGGCGGAGCATATCGTTTGACAGCAACTGATCCCGCAGGCGCTCGGGAAAATTGTCCGCAAACTTTTCCGGCGTGCAGCCCGCGTAAAACTCTTTCGGAAGTTCGTTTGCGTATTCACCGCCGCCGTAACTCCCCGCGGAGCTGCCCGGCGTAAAGCAGTTGTAGTGAATATCCGGGGCACCTTTGGGATGAAACCGCAGCGTAATTATATCGTGTTCATGATGCTCCGGAAACTCATCCTCCGCCAGCGGTATGTCGCAGTGCAGGAATTTCAGCCCTTTCTCCTGCGCAAAGGTTTCAGCAAACGTGTCGTATTCTCCGCGGATCAGGACCCGATTTTTGCGCATACGCTTGTCCAGTTCGGGCGTGGTGACAACGGACTCCACGGTCCGGCTGAGTATAAGGCAGTCAATATTAGTAAAAACGTCCAGATAACCTTCGCCGAGGCCGGTTATACCTTCTTTAACGCTCAGGATGTTATACTCCTCGGCCCAATTTTCGTCCGGCACAGGCCGGACTTCGGCATCTGCTTTGGAGAGGATGCCTTCCCCTTCCACCTCCAGCAATCCGCTGTAGTGGTTTATATAGACCGTGTTTTTATTGTGCTTTGAAAAATACATATCAGTTATTCCCCGCTAAATAGTACACGTCGATATAATACGTCTTGCTCCGGGCTTCTGTCAATGGCACGAGCCTTGAACTACCAGCCGTACGCCAAAATGCCTGCGACACCGGCAATGCATATTAAAATGATCGGGGACAATCCTTTCTTCATTATCTTTTTTGACCCGAAGCAGACCGCGCCAAGGGCTAATGTCAAAATGATCGCAACGTAATCGACTGCAATGCCACTGTAACTGCCAATGCAGTTTGTCAGAATCATATATGCGCCGGTGGCAAGTATTATGCCGGTCACGCAGGATTTCAAAGATCCGAGCGTCGCTTGAAACGCGCCGCTGTTGACCAGTTTTTTTAACAGCAGCATCAATATAATAACGATCAGAAACGCCGGCAGTACGACCGCAAAGGTGGCAATGATCGCACCGGGTACTCCGGCTTTGACGCTGCCGATATATGTTGCCATATTGACCATGATCGGGCCGGGGGTACTTTCGCTGACAGCGATCATGTACGACAGTTTTTCTTCTTCCAGCCAGCCAAATGACAATACGACTTCGCGGATCAGCGGTATCGCAGCGTATGCGCCGCCGAAAGAAAAACAGCCTATCATGAGGAAGCCGACGAGCAGTTCAAGGAGGATCATTCCGGCACCTCCTTATTATGCCGCTTTATCAGATAAACGGAAAGCCCGGTTAGCGCAGCTGCCAGCATCAGGACTATGGTCGAGATCCGCAGCGCAAAGATATTGACCAACATCATACAGGCAAATGAAACGGATAGAATGACTATCGGGAACGGTTCCTTTTTTATTTTAGCGACCATCTTTATTGCCGCATCAAGGATCAGTATGCCGACGGCAATTTTGATCCCTTTGAACGCGCTCGCGACCCATTTGATCTCAAGAAAGCGGTCCAGAAAGAACGAAATCAGGAGTATTATGAGAAATGAGGGCAGGATAACACCGAGGGTTGCCGCTACCGCCCCCCAAAAACCTTTCTTCTTTAAGCCGACATATGTGGCGCAGTTGATAGCGATGGGGCCGGGCGTCGATTCGGCGATCACCGTGATATCCATCATTTCTTCATGGGTTATCCACTCTTTCCCGGTAACGCAGACGTTTTCGATAAGCGGGATCATCGCGTATCCGCCGCCGAAAGTAAACAACCCGATCTTTGAGAATGTTAAAAACAGTTCAAACAGTAATTTCATTTTTCGTTCCGTCGATTTGTCAATATCCCCGGAATAACGGTTCGCGTCGTTTCCGGTTTTATCAGGCTGACCCGAATGAATGCGCGCTGACACCAGTGAAATAACATCCGGAAAGCCCTGTCGTAATCATAATCGTCCGGCAATTCCGCCATTTCAAGTACGGCGCGGTCCTCTTCAGACACTTGCGCTTTTAGATCCCGTTTTGCCACAGCAAATGAACCGCTCTCCAGAAAATGCAGATTCTGGATCAGAAAAAATACACTTTTACAAGTGCCGCGAAATGCAGCAATATTCTCCTCTCTGCCAGCATGAACATAGCGATGGCAGAGTTCGTGATATAGATTTCCCAGACTCAGTTTGACATAATTGACCTCGTCTTCCCGTGTTGCAGGCGGAAGAAAGGCTCTCAATTCGCCGAACAGATCTTTTGTGGTATTACGCAGCTGGCAGATCTCAAGAGGAGTCCACCGCATCATCTCATCTTTGCCGCAGATGAACCCGCAAGATTTTTCATATTTTCCGATCTTTCTGAGGATCTCCCGGTAAGCATCCATATCCGCCACGGAAAAATCTTCAAGGATGATCATGACGTCAATATCGCTCTGATCGGTCGCTTCATCGCGCATATAACTGCCTTGAAGTCCTGCATACAGCAATCGTCCGCCGAAAGCGCTTTTACATTCTCTCAGCAGCTTTTGTAAATAATCATCAACATCAAACATGACAGTCTCCCGTCGTACTCCTTGAAATTGTGTCCGCCGATGCGATCAGCCATGCAAATGCTTTGGCGGTGCGCAGCTCCGGGTCTTTGAAATGATTGCCCTCGTTCCATTCCAGCATGCAGCAGATATTATTGATACTTAGCCAGTCATAGCATTCTCTGATGCGGTTGCCCACCGTTGCCATGACCGGGTTCTTCGTACGCTCCTCTTTATCACCCAGGCTCAGATATACCTTGTCCGTTCTGATCTCGCCGGATCTCATATAGTCGACGAAAACGGGAAACCACACTGAAGGAGAAGCGGCGCAGGCTCCTGCGAAAACGTCGGTTTGATACGCGGCCCACAATGCAAAAAGTCCCGCCAGCGAATACCCTCCGATATAATAAGTCTTGTTCCGGTCTTCCGTCAACGAAAGGAGCTTCCGCAGCGTTTTAACCGCGCCGTCGCCAAAATCGTTTTTACCGAATACTGCCGGTGCCTTCCAGGGCGACAGTTCGCGATTCCAATCGTCAATTATAACTGCTGTAAGCTGAAGACCGGTTGCCGCGGCCCGGCAGATATATTCATATTCTTTCTCCAAACCAGACAGCTCGTGATCGCCAACAGGTACGATAAGCACGATGTTTGCCCCGGGGTCGCCGTATTTAATTGTGTTGATTACTTCGCTCATTCAAGTACTCGCTCGCTGCATTCCAGCTGCCGGACCATTTTCTCGTAAAACGTGATGTAGAAAGACAGGCGTGATCTCCAAAGCTCCTCAGCGGTTTTTGTCCCCATTGGCATTTCAAGCAGCTCGCGAAGCCGGTTAAGGCGTTTTTGACTGTGTTGCAGTTTCTGCTCAAATGTCATATTGATGAAGTCATCGCCGCAGAGCGACTCATGGATCCGGTAAACGTCGAAACGGTCAATATTGTCCGCGTCGCCGACGGAAAGCGCAAACGGCGTTCTTTCTCCGGCAAAATCCGCTTTGTCGTCAACATGGATAGCAATTCCGTAGCAGATGTCATTGACCCGCTCTTCCGCAAGGCCCAGCTCCGTCAGAAACGGCCGGGCAATAAAGGCAGCGCGCCTTCCGTGCTCCTGCCAGCCGTTTTCTCCGAACTCTTCACAGTAAGAAACATCGTGCAGCAGGCAGGCAATGATCAGTTCGGTCTCGTCAAAGCCTTCTTTTTGCGCTATCTCCCGCCCGATATTGGCCACCCGGTAAGTGTGTTCGATCCGGTATGACTTGGCGTCCGGATGCTCGTTCAGATAAATGGCACCGTCAAACTTCTGTTTCAAAAACGCTTCGGTCTTTTCTATCAGTTCCAGGTTAAGCATGAGATCATCCTCCGCGATTTAAGTTACGGAAGCTCTGTCAGATATGCACGGCAGGGCGCGCCTTCACAGCCTCCCAGATTCAGCGGCGCCGCGTTCAGAAAGTAACGGCCTTCCGCCACGCCGTCCAGGACAACACCTTCCAGCAGCGCGCAGCCGCTTCCGAGGAGCAGCATATGTACCTTTTTGGGAGCATCCTCCGGTCCGACGGTCTGGCTCTCGTTGCCCAAAAGCAAAAGCCCGGCCTCCGCGAATACCGCTGCTGCCGCTTCCGTGACCGTTGCCCTTCCCGCGATCAAAATGCGCCTGCACGCCCCGGCTTTGACGGCGTCCTCCAGGATATTGACCGCGTCAGCTCCGGTAACGTCTCCGTCGTGCCGCGCGACGAAGCAATCCCCTACGAAGGGCTCCAGACCCATCCGGTCAACGGTCAGCCCGTCCCTGATGAAGTGGCTGGGGGCGTCAATATGAGTCCCGTTATGCGCGCACATGGTAAGCCCCGAAAGGTTGATATCATCGCCGGCGTCCATATCTGCCAGCCGCAGCCGCTCGGGGGGCATATCGCCCGGATATACCCGGCACGAAAACAGTTCCTGCGTAATATCGATGATCGCTGAGCGTTCGCGCACTTTCTGAAGATCAGGCTGTTCCGGGCAATAGTCGACCCATTGTCCGTCTTTGAGCGTTTCGAATTTACCCCACTCGGGCCTGCCGGCGTCGCGGCCTTTAATACGGATAGGTATGAACGCGTCGTGCTGGCAGCCGGGCAAAGGATCTTCAATATCGAACCAGCCTCTTTCGTCGATCAGACCGTTCCACTCTTCGTACACTTCTTCCGGCGAATCGTACCGGCGGTCGGACGTGCACATTTCCGCGTCTTTCACGGAATACTCGAAGAGATAAACGCCTTCCCCGCTCTTGTAAAGCATGATCTTGGCGACCGTCTCGCCGCTGCTGTTTTTAACGTTGTCGATCAGATACGCATACTTTCTCATGCTCCGCCCCCGCGCCGCCTTCGCGCTGCCTTTCTACCGGACTTCGGCGATCACCCCGCCGCCGATGATCCGTTCTTCTCTGTCGTAAAATACTGCCGATTGTCCCGGTGTCGGCGCGCGCACGGGCTTTTCAAAAATGACCTTTACCGTATTGCCGCCGCCGGAGGATATTATAGCATGCTCTCCGCCGTGGCGGTAGCGGATCTTTACGGTGCAGGATATCTCTTCCCCCGCGTTAAGTCCCGGTATGCTCATGAAATTGGTATCGGCGCACAGCAGTTCGCTGCGGAAAAGGAATCGCTCGTCGCCCACGACCACTTCATTGCTGTTCGGACGGATCTCGTTGACGTATGCAGGGTACCCGAGCGCGAGGCCGAGACCCTTGCGCTGGCCGACGGTATAATGGCAGATGCCTTTGTGCCTGCCGAGGATATTGCCGTCGGTATCAACAAAATTGCCCGCGGGCACCCCGTCGGATCCCATGTTTTTTTCAATGAAATCCGCGTAACTGCCGTCCGTCACGAAGCATACTTCCTGCGAATCCGGTTTGGACGCTACGGGCAGGCCCGCGTCTTTCGCGATCTGCCGCACCTCGCTTTTGGAAAGGCCGCCGAGGGGCATAAGCGTCGAGGCCAGTTGCTCCTGGGTAAGTTTGTAAAGCATGTAAGTCTGATCCTTCTCCGCGAACCCGGCCTTTTTTAATGTATACCTTCCGCTTTCCATCCGGACGACCGACGCATAATGCCCGGTCGCTACAAACCCCGCGCCGGAGATTTTCGCGTAATACAGCAATTTGTCCCACTTGACGTAGCGGTTGCATTCGATGCACGGATTGGGCGTCATCCCCCGCAGGTATACTTCGGCGAACGGGTCAACGACGTACCGTTTGAAGTCTGACGTGCAGTTTACGGGATAGTAATCGATACCGATGGCAAATGCCGCGCTTCTCGCGTCGTCAATATCGCAGCAAAGGCTCTCGGAACCGTCGTCGGACTGCCAGGTGCGCAGCGTCACTCCGACCACGTCGTAACCGTCTTTTTTCAGAAGATACGCGGCGACCGCGCTGTCCACGCCGCCGGACAATCCGACGATGACTTTATTCATGCCGTTCATTTCATCCTTCTCTTCGGGGCAGGAAGCCGTTGCCCGTTCCCTCTGCTATAATCTGCAGATCGTAGCCGAGCGGCTCGTCGGTAAACTCTCTGACCAGGGCCAGGCCCACGGCGGTCTCGCCGTTTTTGATGACATGCACTTTCGCTTTACAGCCACGGTATACGTATCCCCGCGCCAGGATGCCCGTCGCGGGGGCAACAAATTCTTTCTGGTCTTCTCTTACGCTCAGGCTGGCCGCTTCGAGCCAGTTTTCTTCGGTTACTTCAGCGAGTCTGATATCGGATCTCATTGCCTATTACCCTCCGGGTCTTTGTCGGCTTTCTGTATTATTATATCCCCGTTTTCGTTCATTTTCGACCTTTTTTTATTGTCTTCAGCTTTCATATTGAATAAAACGATCGAAAACAGGACCAGCGCGATCCCGAGGACTCTGACCGCAGTCATTCGTTCCGTGAAGGCCAAGGCTCCGATCACCGTGGCGACGACGACTTCTACCGATGCGATCACCGGCACTTTACCGGCCTGCGAGATCTTTGAAAGGCCGCTGAAATAAAAGCCGTACGCCAGTGCGGTGGCAATAAGTCCGAACAGGAGCCCGAGCGGAACGATCGACGCGGCGCTGAAATTGCCGCCGGTCGCGGTGAGCACGCAGCCCGCAACATTGACCGGAACCTACGGACATGCCGTTCATACTTACGGACATGCTGTACAGAATATTGAACGTGCCCTGACAAACTATGCCCAGCAGCATGCACGAGAGCAGCGTCCTCCGGCCGATCCGGAATGCCCTAAAACCGTCAAATATCAGCGTCATGACGGCCAGCAGCAGCGCCCCGAAAAACAGCCTGAGAAAGCTCGTGTACGACGCCGAGGAGCCCTCTCCCTCCATCAGCTTTACGAACAGTCCGATCGTGCCCCAGAGGCAGCCGGTGATAAATATTTTGATTATACTTTTAAGTTCGATACTCATGTACTAGTTATCTGTATTTTTCCAGCCGGTACAGGCCTTCTTCATCCGGGACGGTGACGTTGTCCTTATAGTCGTATCCCAGCTTTTTGTAAAACTCCAATCCGGTAATAGAAGCAGGGATCTCGATCCGCTTCGCTCTCAGGGCATACTCGTCTTTTTCCAGCGTTTCGACGATCCGCCGCCCTATTCCGCGCCCCTGATATTCGGGAAGGACAAAGATCGTAAACAGACTGCTCTCATCCGTTTTGTCCCAATACGGCCCGATGGCGCCGCATCCTAATATGACGTTGTTTTCTTCCGCAACGTAAAAATGCGTCCGGCGCGCGCGTTCGAGGATATCCTCAGGCTGCATGCGGCGGGTCAGTTCCAGCATCATTTCCGCCGGATAATCCTTTGTGTTTGAGATCATGAGCGTCCTGATGATCAGGTCGGACACTTCTTTTGCGTCTGTTTCAGCGAACTTTCTTATAAGCATATGTTCCTCCACATTTTCTTTAAACGGCCCCGATCCTATTCGTTTCGGATGTAGCGGGAGCCTCTCGACGCACCGATCCTTTTGATCTGACCTCCCTTAACCATCTTCGCGAGGACGGCCTCCACAGTCGTAGGACTGATATCCGGGTGAATAGAACAAATCTCTGCTTTAGATATGGGGACAATGCTGCCGAGTACAGTTGCTTCGATCCGCGCGGATTTGGTGACGCGTTTTCCGTGTACGACGGCAAACCGCCGGTCAAGTTCCTTATAGCACATATACAGCATTGACAGGAAGTTCTGCATAAACGGGAAATAGTCGTTGGTATTCGTATCCCACCCTGTTGACGAACGCTTAAGCGCGTCATAATACAGATCCTTATATTTGTTGATCAGCTCCTCAAAAGAGATATACTTTCCGGCATCGAACCCGTTCTTATACAGCAGCAATAGAGAAAGCAGCCTCGACATTCTTCCGTTTCCGTCTCTGAAAGGATGGATGCACAGGAAATCGAGAATCACACACGGGATCAGGAGCAACTGATTGATATTTGAATTCGAGCAGGCGTCAAGATATGCAAGCTCTAACTGCTCCATTGCCGCCGCAGTCTCATCGGCAGGAACGGGACGGAATCTTACTTTCCTGTTGCCGGACGAGTCTACCTCGACAATAATGTTGTCCGCCTGTTTGAATCTGCCGGCGTCGGCGTCTCCGGACGGCGTCATCATAGTCTCGTGAAGAAAAAGGATATCCCGCACATTGAAACCAATATGCTCATATCCGGTATGGATCATATTCAGCGCGTCACGGTAACCGGCGATCTCCGCTTCATTTTGATTCAAAGGAGCGCTGCTGTTGTTTACGATAGCCGCGATTCGCTGATCGCTCGTTACGATACCCTCGATGGCGTTGGAACTTTTGACCGACTGCACTTTCGCAACCGATTCCAGTTCCGTAAAAGTTGAATTGAACTGCGCTTTCCTGATACCTGCGGCCGTTTGCAGAGAATAGATCCCGCTCGTTATTTCTACAAGATTTGCCGGGATCAGTCCATTATCAAGAAAACTGTAATCGAACTTTCTCATCATTGCATCTCCTTTCTGCATATAATTATACCATTTTATATGCAGAAAATCAAGAGGTTGAAGGGATTATCTGCATATTTTCATGGATAGTATATGCAGATAAGGATCTTTGAAAACGTTTACGATACTCTGAGTCGGAGAACTCGAAAGCGGATATAAAAGACCGATCAGCCTTTTTTAGACCGCGCCGGCTTCCTGAACATGAATTTTCGCGCTATGCCTATACCTATTTTGTACGGCAGCGGACGGAGCGCCTTGTCCGCCTCCTTAAGCTTTTCTCTGATGGGTATATTCTGCGGACAATGCTGCTCGCATTTTCCGCATCCGACGCACTGCGCCGCAAAGGCCGGTTCCTTCGTAAGACCAACAGTCTGAATGAACTGAGATCTGCCCTGACCCTTTGATTCGATATACATCGCATTGTAGCATCGGAAGATGCCCGGTATATCCACTCCCTTTGGGCAGGGCATGCAGTACCTGCAGCCGGTGCATCCGATCTTTTCCTTCTCGCGGATGGCGGTTTTGACCTTGTCAAGAACGGCAAAATCAGCTTCGGTCATTTCTCCTGTTTCCGCTTCCGACGCGATCCTGCAATTCTCCCCGACCATTTCCAGAGAGTTCATGCCCGAGAGGACTACGGTGACTTCTTTCTGGTCGTACAGCCAGCGGAACGCCCACTCTGCCGGAGTCCATCCTCTGCCGCTGTCCTTCATAGCCTTTTTGGCTTTATCCGGCAGCATATTCACAAGTTTTCCGCCGCGAAGCGGTTCCATAATGATGACCGGGATCCCCTTTTCCGCCGCGGCTCTCAGCCCTGCCGCACCCGCCTGAGACACGTCGTCCAGATAGTTGTACTGGATCTGGCAAAAATCCCAGTCGTAGTCGTCAAGTATCTTCAGGAAGTTGTCCGTGTTGCCGTGATAGGAGAAGCCGATGTTCCTTATTGCGCCCGACTTTTTCTTCTCCCCGATCCAGTCCAGGATCCCGACTGCCTTGAGTTTTTCCCACATTGCGACGTCGGTCAGATGGTGCATCAGGTAATAGTCAACGTGATCGGTGCGCAGCCTTGAGAGTTCTTCGCCAAAGTATCTGTCAATCGACGCGCGGCTCCTGATCAGATACTGAGGAAGTTTGGTGGCAATGTTGATCTTGCCGCGCATATTGTTCCTCTCGAAGATCTCGCCTATCGCGGCCTCGCTTCCGGGATATATGTAGGCCGTGTCGAAATAGTTCACGCCCGCCTCAAATGCCGAGAGGATCTCCTTTTCCGCCTTTTCGAGATCGATCGATGCGCCTTTTTTGGCAAATCTCATGCAGCCGTAGCCCAGCACCGACAATTCCCTGCCGTATTTGTCTTTTCGGTATTTCATATTATCCCTTCTTTTTGCAGCGATAAGGCAACGGTGAGTCGTTTCGGCGAGATTGCCTGCTTCAATTAATATCCGTCCCCGGTTTTACAACCACTTCTTTTTCTTGAAGAGCAACAGACAGAAGACTATGATCCCCACCGCCGCGAGAGTCACCAGAGGGTACCCGATGCGCCATCCGAGTTCAGGCATATACTTGAAGTTCATCCCGTACCATCCTGTGAGGAGCGTCAGAGGCATGAATATCGTAGTGATCACTGTGAGCAGCGTCATTATCCGGTTCTGGCTGACCTCGATCTGAGTGTTGTAGAGGTCTCGCATCTGCATGGTGTAATCACGGATAGAGACTGCCATTTCGTGCCGCCTCGACATGAGGTTCATGAATAGGTGTATGTAACGCAGGTTTTCCTCGCTGAAGAACCCGTTTTCGTTTTCTTCAAGTTCCTGTGTCATGTCGATGATCTGCTCGTAGTGTACCAGCAGCTTACGGATATCGCTTCGTATTTCGTTGACACGGGACGGAACCGTCTTCATCTGAGATGACAGGATCTTATCCTCGATACGGTTCAGTTCGTTCTCATAACGCTCCATGATCGCCAGATCCCGGTCAACTATCTGCTCAAGGAAATCGTACAGAAACCGTTCGAGACTCGGCAATCTCCAACGCTTCGTTCTGCGTATTGCGTCGATCATTTGTTCTGCCTTGCCGGTATCGTCAATAAACACGACTCCCTTTTCGTCCAGCGCGAAGGCAAAACGGAAATCTTTCTCCTGAAGGTTGTCACGGTCCGGGAGCAGAAAAGTTCCTGTGAGCGAGTCGTAGTTAACCTCGGCCTTTGTGTTGTGGATGTTCCCGGCTTCAGGCTCCAGTTCGATCCCCATATCGAAACGGTCGCGCTCGCTCAGCCACTCCGGGGTCGTCAGGACCGCAACATAATTGCGACCATTCAGATCTTTCAGTTCATCGGCAGAACATGGACGGATAGTCTCTTCCAAAAGGTAATAGCTCATTTTTTACTCCAATCAAATGTATTTTTCGTTTTGTGATTTTCAGCCGTTCGCGGGCATCAGCCAACGCGATGCAAACCGAAGGCCTTTTCTGCCATTTCCAGTGTTTGCTCAATGCTTCGGCTTTCATTCCTGATTATCACATGAAATCCGGAGTGTAAATAGCGTTCATAGTTTTCCTGTGAATTGATCAGCATGAGCCCTTTCCGATAATTCTCCATCGCCCTCTCAGGATCAGGTTCATCCATGATCAGCTGATACAGAAACTGTTTTTCACGGTCTGGCCTTTCAAAAAAACGCCGCACAGAGATTTGTGGATCCGCCAGCATGACCAGCACATGATCTGCCGGAGTAATACTTTTCAGCATCACTATCGATATATTTGTATCAACAAATATCGGTCTGCCCTGGTCCTTAAGGCCATCCAGAATCTTGAGTTCCAGTATCTCGCACTCGCGAGACACGCCGTCCATCCATGCCTTGTATTCCTCTGGGGTCCTTCTGATGAAGTCATGCCAGTCCTCCAGATCACGGGTATACGTCAGAAAAGGAAACTCTGTACTTTCAAGCTCTGGCAGCAGCTGGTCATGATAGTTTTCTTCACACAGTATACCGTTATATTTCTCCGCAAGCAATTTTACCACGGTTGATTTGCCTGCATAGGCCGTACCGGTAATAAAATACGCATTGTCAAATCTCATGTCTTACTCCACATTCTTCGGCTCATACGGCACTGAAATGAAGTCCTTCTTTTGGCGGTACAAGCTGCATACCGTCTCCACATGATCAGTGAATCCGAACATATCGAAGCCCCGCGCGCGGCGGACAACGTAACCGCCCTCCCGCAGCACTGCGAGGTCGCGTACCAACGTTGACGGCTCGCAGGAGACGTAAACCACCCGGCGGGGAGCGGCGGCAATCAGCGAGTTCAGGAAATCCGTTGTGCACCCGGAACGCGGCGGATCGGTGATGACCACGTCCGGAAGCGAGGAGATGCCGGATCCGGCAATATTGTCCGAACCGGTTCGCGTTCTGTCCCCGCGCAGGCTCTCACGCAGCAGGTGATCGCCGGCATCGCCGCGGAAAAAGCGTATATTGTCAACGCCGTTCAAGTTGGCACCCGCTATAGCGTCGCGCACCGCGGCCGGATTCAGTTCGACCCCCTGCACCGCACGGCAGGCGGAAGCGGCGCAGATACCGATCGTTCCGGTACCGCAATACGCGTCCAGGAGCACGTCGTCTCCCGTCAGTTCCGCGGCCTCGATAGCGTATGAATAGAGCTTTTCCGCCATGCGCGGATTGACCTGGAAAAACGAATCCGGTGAGATACGGAAGCGGCGCCCCAGCAGCCGTTCCTCGATATAGCCCGGGCCGAACAGCACCTGTTCTGAATCTCCGAAAATGAACGTTGTCCGCTTCGGATTAACGTTGTGGACCAGCGTCGTCAGTTCCGGTATGCGGCGGCGCGCTTCGGCGGCAAAATTCCGTCGTCCGGGGAATTGCTTTTCGCCCGTGACCAGCACCGCCAGCAGTCCGCCGCCCGAAGCGGAAGATCGCACGATCAGATGGCGTATAAGGCCGGTGCCCCGGTCCTCGTCGTAATATTCCAGATGAAAATCATCGATCAGCGCTTTCAGTTTTTGCGCGGTCTGCCAGGCGTCCTTATCGCATATCACGCAATCCGGGACCTCCACGATCCGGTGCGAATCCCGGGCGTACACGCCGCATACGCGCCGGCCGTTTCTCATACCGAACACCAGATGCACTTTGTGGCGGTATCCCGCGGGATCGTCCATGAAAACGAAAGGTTCGACCTTACAAAAACCGGAAAGCGCCGATGCCAGTCTTTCCGCTTTGGCCGCGGTAAAACGCGCATACTGAGCGCTGCCTTCCGACAGCACGCAGCAGCCGCAGTTTTTCCCGCCGGCGCAGCGAAAGGACCCCGGCTCACGCCCGATAGCGGCCGTCTCTATTTTGCGATCATCAGCTTTTTCAGGATCCGGACGCACGTCGCCATATCCTCCACACATACGAATTCAAACCGGGAATGGTAGTTCTCGCCGCCGGTGCACAGATTCGGACACGGCAGCCCCATGTACGAGATGCGCGCGCCGTCCGTACCGCCGCGGATGGGCACGCACACCGGCTCTACACCGCAGTCGCGCATTGCCGCCATTGCCTTCTCCACCACATACATTTTGTCCGCCAGCACATCCTTCATGTTATAGTACGAATCCTTTAGCGTGAGTTCCAGCGTGCCTTTGCCGTATTTGCGATTGAGCTTGCGCACCAGTTCTTTCATCAGCCGCTTTTTGTCCTCAAACTTCTGTCGGTCGTGGTCGCGGATAATATATGAAAGCTCCGCCAGTTCCGTCTCACCCTTCATGCCGGTCAGGTGGAAGAAGCCCTGGTAGCCTTCGGTCTTTTCCGGCACCTGGCGTTTGGGCAGCAGGCTGTGGAGTTCGCAGGCGATGGCGGCGGCGTTGACCATCTTGTTTTTCGCGCTGCCGGGATGGATCGATATGCCGCGGACAACGATCTTCGCCGATGCCGCGTTGAAGTTCTCATACTCCAGCTCGCCCAGCCTGCCCCCGTCCGACGTGTACGCGTAGTCAACGCCGAACGCCTCCACGTCAAAATGATCCGCGCCTCTGCCGATCTCCTCGTCCGGCGTGAAGCACACCGCGATCTTACCGTGCTTTTCCCCGCTCCGGATCAGTTCATCCAGCGCAGTGATTATTTCCGCAACGCCCGCCTTGTCATCGCCGCCGAGCAGCGTGGTGCCGTCGGTCACGATCAGGTGCTTGCCCGCGAAATCTGCCAGATACGGGTAATCCGCAACTTTCATCAGAAGCGGCGCGTCGCCGTATTCGTTGAGGACAATGTCTCCCCCTTCGTACAGCAGTTCCCGAGGCTTGATGCCCGTGTCCGACACGGCATCCGAGGTATCCATATGGGCAATGAATCCCACCCGCGCCATCGGCTCGTCCGTATTCGCGGGGAGTTCGCCGTACACATACCCGTACCTGTCCAGCCGCGCCTTCAGACCCAATTCCTCCAGTTCGGCTTTCAGCACTTTCGCCAGCGCCAGCTGTTTTTTCGAACTGGGACAGGTGTCGCTGTTCTCGTCGGACATGGTGGGGTACGATACGTATTTCAAAAAGCGTTCGATCAGTTTCATATCGGCGTTCGTTCCTTTCGCGTACACGAGAGACAATAAAGAAATCCGGCAACGACACATCAATGACCGCTGCCGGATGTCTAATCAGTCAATCATGATCAGATCTTGTCGTTTTCGTCGAATCTGTCACCGCACTGGGGGCAGAATCTCGGGGGATTCTTGGGATCTTCAGGCTCCCAGCCGCACTTGTCGCAGCGGTACAGCGGAGCACCTGCGGGTCTCTTGGCACCGCATTCGGTGCAGAAGTTGCCCTTATTGACCGTGCCGCAGATCTCGCAGGTCCAGCCTTCAGGCTTAGCCTCAGGTCTCTTGGCACCGCACTCGGGGCAGAACTTGCCGCCGTTCACCGTCACGCCGCACACCGGGCAGACCCAGGTGTCAGCTTTCTCGCCGCCCTGAGGTCCCTGAGGAGCCGGAGGAACGTTGCCGCCGGCTACGCCGCCGTTTTCAGCGCCGGCCGCGAAGAGCTGGTTGATGTTGGCGCCCTGATTCATGGCCATACCCATACCGATGAAGCCGTTCACCGCGCCGCCTTCGTTCGCCGCAGCAGTGTTCATAGCAGAGATGACACCGTTGGTCATACGGCCCGCGGCCACTGTGGGATTCAGCGTCATGGAAGTTTCTTCCCATTCGGTGATCTTCTTTCTCTGATCCTCGGGGATGGACGGCACGCCCATGTTCATGGAGTAGATCTCAATGCCGCGTTTGCCCCAGGCGTCTTTAAGCTCGTTATTGAGCGCGTCGACGATCTCCGGTGTATGCGCCGGGATCTGATCGTAGGAAACGCCATTAGCGGAGAGCACCGCGAGCGCGGGCTGCAGCGCCTGGATGAGTTCGCCTTTCAGCATACCGTCGATCTTGTCGCGCTTGTAGCTTTCGGTAACGTTGCCGCAGACGTTGGTGTAGAACAGGATTGGGTCGACCAGCTTGTACGAATACACGCCGTTGCACTTGAGGTCAACGGAAAGTCTGAAGCCGAGCTGCTCGTTGATGACGACTTTGAAGGGCACGGGCGCCGCGGTACCGAATTTATTATCGGTGATTTCCTTCAGGTTGAAGTAGTACACGCGCTGATCCTTGCCGGTGTCGCCGCCGTACGCGATACGGCGTCCGATCGTCTTGAACGTATCGATGATGGATTTGCCGAGTTTGCCGGCGAAAATGCTGGGCTCGGAAGAATTGTCATAAGTGAACTGGCCGGGCTCGGCGCAGAACTCGACGACTTTGCCCTGATCAACGATGATCATGCACTGTCCGTCCGCGACCGCGATGCCGGAACCGTTGGAAATGATGTTGTCATTGCCTTTGGTGTTGGAGCTGCGGCTGGTGATCCGCTTCTGGCCTTTTACAACGAGCGTGTCAGCGTCGATAGCGTCGCAATAGAAGAATTCCTTCCACTGATCCGCAAGGGTCCCGCCGATGGCACCTGCTAATGCTTTAATAAGTCCCATAGTGTTGTTTTCTCCTCTCTCAAGAACGAAATCTGTTTTATGCAATGGAACGCGCCTGCGCCCCTGTCATTACAGTCGGGTCAATTATACTACTTTTCGCAACGGTTGGCAATAGCTTCCGCGCGGATCTCAGAAGTTCTCTTCCGAAATCTCAAAATAGCTCTGCGGATGGTTGCACGTGGGGCAAACGTCAGGAGCTTTGGTACCGACCACGATGTGGCCGCAGTTGCGGCATTCCCACACTTTGACCTTGCTCTTTTCGAATACCTGCGCGGTCTCCACGTTGTTCAGCAGTTTGCGGTAGCGCTCTTCGTGATTCTTCTCGATGGCGGCCACCAGCCGGAATTTCTTTGCCAGTTCTGGGAAACCTTCTTCTTCGGCGGTTTTGGCAAAACCTTCGTACATGTCGGTCCATTCGAAATTCTCGCCGTCCGCGGCCGCTTCCAGGTTTTCGGCGGTGCTGCCGATGCCGGAGAGCTCTTTGAACCACATCTTGGCGTGTTCTTTTTCGTTGTCCGCGGTCTTCAGGAAGATGGCCGAGATCTGCTCGTAGCCTTCCTTTTTCGCCGTTGACGCAAAATAAGTGTACTTGTTTCTGGCCTGCGATTCGCCGGCGAACGCCGCCCACAGGTTCTTCTCGGTCTGTGTTCCTTCGTATTTGTTGCTCATCGTAAATTCCTCCCTGTTCGGTTATTTGGTGGTTATTTGTGTTTGTAAATTCGCTTTTCCAGCGCGAATATGCGCTCGCTGAACGTGTCGGGCTCCATGTTTTTCAGCGTTTCGGCGTAGATCTCCATGCGGCTGTCCACCAGGTCGATCATATGGAGCAGTTCCGCTTCAGCGGTCATGGGCAGTACTGCCGCGCCGAATTCCGGCTCGCCGTGGTGGGACAATATCATATGCTCCAGCAGCGTTGCCTTCTCTTCCGGGATGCCCAGCTCTCTGGCGACGCGGTCAATGTCCTCCGCCCCCATCACCAGGTGCCCCAGCAGTTGTCCTTTCGTGGAATAATCCGTAACGAGCCCCAGTTGGGAGCACGCCAGTTCCTGCGTTTTGGCGAAGTCGTGCAGCAGCGTGCCGGCGATCAGCAGATCGCGGTCAATCACTTCACTGTATTGACCCGCCAGAAAATCGGCAAGTTTCAGCATATTGTACGTGTGCATCATCAATCCGGATACGAAACTGTGGTGCACGGATTTGGCTGCGGGCCAGACGGAGAACGCTTTGCCGTACCGTTCCAGCATCACTTCGCAGACGCGGCGGTAATCGTTGTCAACGATGGAATTCACCAGCTCCCGGATCTGCCGGCCGGCGTCCCGGATGTCAATGGGCGCCGTAGGCACCAAATCGGCGGTATTATATGTTTCGGTCGCTTCGGCATATCTGATGGCGCTCAGCGAGATCTGCAGTGCGCCTTTGAACTCCCCCACTTTGCCGCGCAGGAACACCACCCGGCCGTCGTCCGCAGGGTTCGTCCCCACCGGCCCGGTGTAGTTCCAGAATTTGGCTTCGACGGTGTCCGAACTGTCCGTGAGCGTGCATGCCAGAAAGCTGGAGCCGTTGGCGGACGTCTTGATAGCGGCGTTGCCTATGATGTAAAACCCTGAAATTTCTTCGTTCAGAATGAGTGTGGCCAGCTTTTTGTGTGCCAATGAAATGCACCTCGCCCGTGATTACATAAGAATACGTCCCAGATAGGAATCGAACCTACGGCGTTCCGCTTAGGAGGCGGACCCTCTATCCCCTGAGGTACTGGGACGTGCGGCAAAAGTTATACCACACCAGCACCACAAAGTCAAGACAAGCAGATTTAAGTTTTAAGTTTTAAGTTTTAAGTTTTAAGTTATAAGTTTTAAGTTGAGGGAGCGCCTGCGGCGATATATATTCACTTTTCACTTAAAACTTAAAACTTATCACTTATCACTCTTTTTTCGATTATTAATTGCCACTACCACTGCGGCCGCCGCCACCAGCACCGTGACTCCGATTATCGCGATCAGCGCGGGAATTGGAAGTTTGTTGTCCTTTTTGCCGCCGTTTTCGAGCTCGTCGATCACTTTACTGTAACTTTCCGCATCGGCTATATACCGGAAGTTGAAGCGGTCGTCCGGCGCCGCCTCGCCCAGATCCATGAATTCGAGGATGTTGCCCGTTTCGGTGGAGTTGTCCGTCCACTTGAAATCAAAATTAGCCGCTTCGCCGGACTTCCAGCCCAGCAGCGATTTGTCCACGGTAACTGTCAAGTATTTTTCGTTGACAGTATACTCTGCGTCGCCCAGTTTGATAGAGGTCCAGCTGTTCCCGTCGAAGCGCTCTACCGAGAGTTTCCCGTCCGCGCGCGACCGGTTAAGTATAAAATCGTAGCCTTCCCAGCCGGTGTCGTGCTTCATATCCGCGTCGATCAGCAGGTTCATCCAGGTATTGTCGTCGCAGACGACCATATCATTGACCGTCTTCACCAGGAAGTACAGTTTGTCCGCGTCCTGGGACACTTTAGCGTAGTCGATGTCGTTGCGCCCGGTGCCGTTGATGTACCGGAATGCCGCGTCGTACGATACCGTGTTGCGGTACTCCGTGTCGCCGACGTGATCACGGAACTCGGGTCCGACTTCCGCCCAGGAGTCAATATCCCCTGACGCCGGCGTCTTCTGGCCGGAAGCCACCTGAAGCGGCGCCATGCCTTTGTACTTGCGGATGTAGTCTACCATCTGGTAGTAGAAGTTGTCGCCGAAGCCCACGCCGTCGCGGATCTTCATAGGTTCCACGTCGCGGGAAAATTCGGGGTTGAATTCGTCAACATAACACACATTATTAATGCGCGTGAGGGCCATATAGTTGGAGCCCCGCCCGTTGCCCGCGATCCATTCGTTCCAGCCGGTGATCATTATCACCTGCGGGTCCGCTTTAATGGCGGCTTCCCACTGGCTGGCAAAGCCCAGGCCCTTCCGGCTCTCGTCGTATGTGAACAGGAAATCGTCGGTCTTGGGATTGGGCTGCACGCCGTTGACGTAGCTGCGGCCCTTGCTGGAAGACGCGTGATGGCCGGCAGTGACCGACATCTGCTCGAAATTGCCTTCGCTGTCGCGGCCTTTGTGCTGGACCCAGTTGCCCTTGCCGTCGTTCCAGGTCTCATCCATCCATGTCCAGTAGCCGTCGGCGTCACACCACGCCCAGCAGCCGCGTACGGTGAATTTCTCGTCGAGATACTCTTTGACTTCCGCGCTGACGCCGTCGATATTGCCCAGGATCAGCGGCTTGCCCTGCCATTTAAAGAACAGTTCCTCGTATTTCGCCCAGTTTTTGTCGGAATACACCGTGCGCTGCAGATTGCGCACATCCGCCTGAAACGTCTTGGGGTCGTCGCCGGTCAGGAAGCAGATCTGCGGCGTGTGACCGCCTTCCTTGCGGATCTGCAGCCAGGTATCGAACAGCGCCATGTGCCCCGCTTTAAACACTTCTTTATTGGACACATCGAGGAAGATGAAATCTACGCCCGCGGCTTCCAGCATGTACGCGTGCCGGCGGTAGACCCAGGTGTCCTCGTTGCGGTAGTAGCCGAAATACGGTTCCGCCCAGTACGCCTCGCCGCCGCGCTCTTCGAGATATTTTTTGAGGTAGTCAACACCGTTTTCCAGGTAGATCTTCGTATTGTCCTGCACATGGATGCCGGCGCCGACCCAGCAAAGGAAGTAGAACAGGCCTACAGTCCGGTTTTCCCGGAACGGTCCGGCGGAAGTTTCCATCCGCGTGACACGGCCCAGATCGTCGGTGGCGACCCAGTTGCCGTAATCCACCACGCGCGCCGTATCCGTTTCGGGCAGGCTCTGATCGATCTCCGTGCGGTCAAAAAACAGGTCGTCCACATAGCCGACAAAGGAATCCAAACTCAGTATAAAACTGCCCGCGCGCTGGAGCTGGCTGTTTTCGAGTTTGAGCAGTTCACTGCCGCTGCCGTCAACGAACCGCAGCGCCGCGCCGTAGTTGCTCACGCTGTATCCGCTCTCCTGCGCCGCGTTTTCGGTATAATACACGGTCAATAGAGTGTCCCCGTCCAGCTTCAGCGACACGTACGTCGGGCGGTCAATGAATTCGACATTGACCTCGCGGCCGTCAGCCAGATATTTGCTCACGTCCAGTTCTGCTGATTTGTTCAGCGTGTCATCTTTGACCTTGAGTTTGTCGTTCTTGAACTCGAACCGCAGCGCCAGATCCGACTTCTTGGGGTCGCCGGAACTCACGCGCAGCTGCACCGTGACCGTACCGGATCCGCGGCTGAGTTTAAAACCCGCGGCGCCGCCGGCAATACCGTAATCGTCCCCCAGATACCCGCGCGTAGCTACTGCCAGCGCTCTTTTATTATCCGACACCAGCCGGCCGTCGCTGACCTTGAACCCGTCACGCGTGACAAGCTTCAGCGCTTCGTGCTTGGAATAGTATGTCGCATCCGTTTCGGAAAAATCAAAGGTGTAGCGCTGCGAGGATTTGACTGCCCAGGCAGGTACTTCTCCGGTGAGTTTAGGCGATACGTTCTCCGCATCGTCTGCCGCTGCGCGCACCGCGCTCAGGGGCAGGAGCAGCGCACACGTCAGGATCAGCACCGCCAGCCGGACTGCAGCGCTCAATATTGCATTATTACGGGTCTGTTTCATATTACGATCCCTCCGGTGCTGTTATACCACAAAGCGGCATAAAGGACAAGGGGTTAAGTCGACTCTATGAGTTTCTCCATCCAGATCATATTGTACCAGCGGCCGAATTTGTATCCGCACCGGTGGAACTCCCCGACCTTCGTGTAACCGAGGCGCTGATG
Source organism: Clostridia bacterium (assembly GCA_017620915.1). Taxonomy (GTDB): domain Bacteria; phylum Bacillota; class Clostridia; order UBA1212; family UBA1255; genus UBA1255. The sequence continues at coordinate 30,541 of JAFZSK010000015.1, forward strand.
GAAACGCTCGCTGTCTTTGGTCAGGTATTCGTCCTCAACGATCGGATCGCCGATGCACGCATACAGATTAAGAATGCCCTGCGCCCGGAGTTTCGCTTCCAGCGCTGCGTAAAGCGCGCGGCCGAACCCCTGCCGCCGCTGATCCGGCGCCAGGTAAATGCTTACTTCGCACGAGCGGTCATACGCTTCCCGGTCCTTGAACACGCCGGCATAGGCATATCCGGCAATAACATTATCCTTCTCCAGGACCAGATACGGGTATTTTTTCAGCGTACGCTCTATGCGGCAGCGGAACTCCGCGACCGTCGGCACCTCATATTCGAAGGATACCGCCGTATTTGTCACGTAATATGCGTATATCTCGCTGAGCCGTTCCGCATCGGAAGGCACAGCGCTGCGTATTGTGACCGACGAATCAAATGCCATGTTCATTGTACCGTTCTACCGTCCTTCTTGTTTCCGCCGCATTAACAGCCTTTTGCCGATTGCAAAACCATCCCGCATAATTATGCCATTTATTAATCGGCGGCGTCAATATTTTCATGCACCGGCGCTCTGCTCACGCTCTGCTCCCGCCGCAAAAAACTGTTGCGAAATCCGCCTAAATATAAGATAATAATGCTGTATACACATTACCATTCTTGCGAAAGCGGAGATGACACAGTATTCATGGAAGAAAAAGCTGAAGAAAAGACCGTAGTCTTGAAAAAGAAGCCGCTCACGCGGTTCGGCGAAGTCGAGCTGCTGAAGGCGATAGCGATATTGGGATTGCCCGCGGTGCACCTTATGGAAGAGGCGCTGGAGGGCGGGTTCGCCAGCGTAGGATTGACCAAATTCGGCACGGCGATCATCCTGTTGTGCGCGTTCGGTCCGTCGGTATTCATGATCTGCATGGGTTTCGGCATCGGCGGCGGCAAGACCTCCCCCAAAAGCATCCGCAAAAACGGCATTCAGTTCCTGCTCATCGGCGCGCTGCTGAATATACTGCGCTGGCTGCTGCCGGGCATACTTCAGGCGATCGTACTGAAAACGCACCTGATCGACGATGTAACATTCTGCCTGCAGTCGGATATCTACTATTTTGTGGGACTGTACTTCATTCTGTATTCGTTCCTGGTGCAGTGGAAGATGAAAGCCCCCGGTATCCTGATGCTCAGTGCGATCATGCTCACGGCCAATACGTTGTTGACACCCCTCACCGGCAAATATGTCACTAACAATATTGCCGCCGCGCTGCTGGGCAATATCGTATACGTCAACGAGACCAGCTGCTTCCCGCTGCTGTCGTGGGCAATTTTCCCCAGCGTCGGCGTGCTGCTCGGCGAGATACTCAAAAAATCCGACGAAGAAAAGCGCGAAAACATCATGCGCCGCCTGCTGGACTTCTCCGCGGTGCTGCTCGGTTCGTTCTGCGTATTTCTGTGGTTCTACAAGATCGACATCATCAAAGTGCTGGTGTCCCCTGCTAACAAATACATCACGGATCTGCCCAACGTCATAATGCTGCTCAGCCTGGCGCTGTTCCTGCTGTCGCTCAACTACTATCTGTGCAAGAAGATCGGCTCATCTAAATTCATGGAATTCATGCTGCGCATCTCCACGTTCATCATACCGTTCTACCTGCTGCAGTGGGTCATCATTGCCTGGGTGTTCTATCTGCTGAACATCTTCGGCGCGCCGGCCGGCTGCTTCAACATAGGCATATACGCCGCGAGCGTTGTCGCCGTCACGGCAATATGCATCTTTGTGACGATCAAGTTCGGAATGAAGATCATGAAGCTGCTGCTTAAGATCACATCTTTCAAAAAGCGCAAGCCTAAAAAGAAGGAGGCCAAATAATGGCAAAACGTAAAAACGGAGCGTATCCTCTGTACGACCGCATGCCCCCCGTCAGCAGCATTTCCCACATGCTGGAACTCAAAGCATCCGATATTCCGGATAAAGTTGCGTTCCGGTACAGAAAAGGCCGCGACCAGACCGAGAGCAAGACCTATGCCGACGTTTACCTCGAAGTGCGGAAAGCTGCCGCGTGGATCGAGCACAATATCGGCACAAAGCAGCATATTGCCGTCATCGGTGAGAACTCGTACGAATGGCTCATTGCGTTTTTCGCGATACTCGGGTCGGGCAACGTCGCCGCGGCGATCGATAAAGAACTGCCCGCCAACGAAGTGGCGTGGATGATCGGAAAAGCGGATGTGACCGCAGCCTTCGTGTCAAAAACCTACAGCGACCTTGTAGAAGGCATCGACGGCCTGAAAGTCACGACGCTGAAAGGGCTGCAGACCGCCGCGGAAGCCGAGAGCGAGGAATACACGCTTTACAAGCCCGAGCGCGACGAGCCCGCCAGCATATTCTTTACGTCGGGCACCTCCGGCCGCAGCAAAGCCGTTATGCTGAGCCACGGCAACCTGGCGTCGGAGATCACCGACGTCAGCAAACTGTTCGATCCGGAGGACGCGGAATCCGTGCTGGCTGTATTGCCCTTCCACCATACGTTCGGTCTTAATGTTGCCATCCTGATGGCATATTATTACGGAGTCACGATCTTCCTGAACAAGAGTCTGAAAAACGTGCAGGACGACCTGAAGCTCGCCAAACCGGACGTCATCATGCTGGTGCCAATGTTCATCGAAGTCCTGTACAAAAAGATCCAGGACGGCATCAAAAAGAGCGGCAAAGAGAAAAAGGTCGAGAAAGGCATCAAATTCAGCAATTTCCTGCTCAAACTCGGCATCGACAAGCGGCGCAAACTGTTCAAGGATATTCTGGACGTGTTCGGTGGCAATCTGAAATACATCATCTCCGGCGGCGCGTTCCTGGATCAGAGCTACATCAAAACGTATCACGATTTCGGCATCGAGATCCTGAACGGCTACGGTACCACCGAATGCTCCCCCTGCGTCACGGTCAACCGCAACTACCACCAGAAAGCCGGCAGCGTAGGCATGAAAGTCCCCGGTACCGAATTCCGGATCTCGGCGGACGGCGAAGTGCAGGTCAAAGGCCCGGTCACGATGCTGGGCTACTACAACGAGCCCGAAGCTACCGCCGAAGTGCTGCAGGACGGCTGGTACAGCACCGGCGATCTGGGGCGCGTTGACGACGAAGGCTTCGTGTTCCTGACGGGCCGCAAGAAAAATCTGATCATCCTCAGCAACGGCGAAAATATCTCGCCGGAGGAACTGGAGCAGGATTTCCGGCTGGATCCCGGCGTCAACGAAGTACTGGTATACGATCGCAAAAACATGATCATCGCGGAGATCTTCCCCGAGGAAGAGTTCATGGGCAATACCGAATACTTCAACGCGCTGATGGCGAAGGTCAACACCGGCCGCCCGGCCTACAAGCAGGTGGCAAAAGTCGTGCTGCGCACTGAAGACTTTATTCGCAATACATCCAAAAAAGTTGTCAGATACAAAAACATACCGAAAGAGGAGGAATAAGAAAATGTTTGACAGAACTGTAGCCATACTTGCGGACCACATTGACGGCAACGCGGAAGACATCACTAGAGAAAGCGCACTGGTGGACGACCTGGGCCTGAGCTCGCTGGAAGTAATCACCATCGTTTCGGAATTCGAGAGCGAATTCGATATCGAAGTGCCGGACCGCGTGATCCCCACGCTGCGCACCGTCGGCGACATCGTCGATTATCTCGAGAAGAACGCGGAATGATCTCGCTCCGGCGCGAATAAAACGCCAATCAAAAAATCCCGGACTTAATGAGCTGAGTCCGGGATTTTTATTTAATTATTATTTCGCCGTTCCGGCGGCTTATAGCAAAGGGCCTTTGCCGCCCCCAGGCTTCCGTTTCCCTTGCGGCTCGTTCGCTTTGCCGGGATCATCTGCAGGTGTATTATCCGCCGCAGGCGTTTCCCGGTCGCTGGTCTCCCCCTGCAGCCAGTTCTTGTCGCCCAGTTTATTACGGAACGCCGCCGTTGCAGTCCCGCCGTTTGGTACGGTGACCACCACCTGCTCGGAGGTCTCGATATTATACCTCCAGCTCCAGCCGGTCAATTCCGTCACACGGTATTGACCAGGGTCAATGCATTTCACCGCGACCTGTCCGCTGCCGGATATAATGACCGTAAGCTTCCGGAAGGATTCGTCCTCACTGCCCTCATTGTCAATTCTTTCAACTTCAAATAGGAAATTGTCCGTCGTGGGTGCGCCAGTCACGGTATTTACGATCAGCAGTTCTCCCACGGTCAGGCTCCGGTTCGTGATATCGTAGCCCGTCTCGCTGTAGATTGCCTCATAACCTTCAGGAACCTCTTCTTCTATCTCGATATCATCGTACGAAACTGTACTCTGCTCCCCGTTTTCTTCCACGTTTGCGATGTCGTTCAGCGGGATGTCCAGTGACCACTTCCAGTCGTCCTCCGCGGTGACCGTCACCGGCGAACCGGTGATCTCCGTTCTGTTGCCGTCTTTATCCTTGGCATACACGTGGATCTTGATCTCCTCGGGACGGTCCGCCTCATTGTCGCCTTCCCAGTACTTGGTGCTGCTGACGGAATCCGGCGCGTCTCCGCTGTGGAACTTGAGATTGATCACGTTGCAGGTCAGTTCGTAATCCTCGTCGATGCCCGGGTAGCAGATGCCGTAGCCCTTGATGCTCCAGCATTCGTTTATCGGGTCGTACATCACCGGACAATGGATATTCGGAATGCCCAGATATTTGATTACGGCGTCAATGACGAGTTCCATCAGACCGGTAGTCAGTTCCGTGCCGGCGAAGTCCATCGGCACGCCGTATGCGCCGTATTTTTTGACGCCCATCCAAGCCCACCATTCGGTCAACGGATTGTTCACGTCATCGTCCACTTCCGCAATAGCGACTCCGGTAGCAGTATACTTTTTGACGAAAAAGTCTACCACTCCGCCTGCTACGGCACTTAGAAAACCTTTACCCAGGAGCATTTCGATTCCCTGGGTCACAGCATCATTAAACAGGCCGTCTTCGCCGCCGGGGATCGATGCCAGACTGATCTGATCGCCGTAGAGCACTGTTGCCACTGGCGTATAGATATTCAGTTCCTCTACCCCCGCAGCCTCAGCATAATCATCCTGGACCTTGCTCACCAGCATCAGCCAGATCGACTCCGGCATATCATCTTTTTCAAAATTGAGCCAGCGTTTGAATATGCTGATCTCTAAAGTTGCGGTGTTGGTGATGTGCATCGTGTGGGTCTTGCTGTCGTGATCGTATTTTACGGTGTAGAGAGAATCATGTTTCTCAATTGTCTTTCCGATACCGTCGGTATATTCTTCAATTTCCGCCTCGAACTGCGCCCGCGGGATAAACGTATTTTTAGCCTGCAGCGTCAGCCAGTCCACGGTATAGTCGGCGGTCCAGAGATTGCTCGGGTCGAAGATCTCCAGCATGTTCTTTATGTACTGTTTATCCAGGTCGAGCCAGTTGTGCACGATGCGCTCTTTGGCTGCTTCCAAGGGATCTTCCTGTTCGCCGGGCTGCGGCTCATCTCCGTCCTCGTCATCATCGGGCTCGAGCAGGCGGACGCGGTAATTGTACTGTACAAAAGTACCGTTCTCATTGACGTAACCGATCGGGACCGATTTAAAATCGCCTTTCCAGTTGCAGGCCGGGTCTACCGTGATGATCTCCACTATTTTCCAGGAGAATTTGCCCTCCTGCCGCTGGAGCGCTACGTCGATCTCCGGAGTGCGGTCCTTGTCCCACATGTCTATATCCCAGCTAACGACAACGTGGTACACCTTGCCCTTCTGGTTGACGATCCGGGTGTGAGCTGAGCCTTCGGCACGGGTATACGTGACTAAAAAGCCGGTATCCGTCCCGCCTACATCAAAGATGGCGGTGGGAATGTCGCTGGGCTCGATGTCGTCATTCGGGTCATCGTTCGGGTCGAGGACGATCATCCCGTCCTTATCCAGTTCGCGCACGCGATAGTCGTCAATGCTGCCCGCGCCTCCGCCGAAATCGGCAACACGGTCAAAGCTGCCGTACCAGTTGTTCTGCTCGTTCAGCGTGAGTCGATTTATCTCAGTCCAGCCGTTGCCCGCACGGTGCTGAAGCACCACGACAACACTTTCCGGTTTCGTAGGAGCCGGTGCTTCGCCGCCCTGCTCCCCTTCGCCTCCGTCGTTTTCCGGCTCATTCTCCAGCCAGACTTTTGAAACGGTGAAGAAACCGTCCTGGGTGTTGACGATCACAAAATTGCCGTTTGCGTCGCGTTTGTAGCTGACCGTAAATCCCGCGTGCGCTTCCCCTTGAGGAACGTCGCGTTCCCGGCAGCGGAAATGCGGCGATGTACCGGGGACAAAGTCCTTGTCGGTCGGCAGCAGCAGCAGTCTGCCGTCCTGACCGTCACCGGCGCCCGGATCGACCATCGTAGACTCATATGCAGTGAATTCCCGCTTGTCGATCCATTCCCGCACACGGTAATCATCTTCGTTAAAGTTCTCGGTGATCGGGACCGACTGGAAAGGCATTGCGCTCCAGGAGTGTGCCGCGTCCAGCGAGATCGATTCCACATCCGTCCAGGTCTCCGTTCCGTCGTCGTTGACGGTACGCTTCTGCAGGACCGCATCGACAGAAGCGATCCGTTCCGGCCACGGGCTGCCATCCGGCCCATTCCATTCTTTTTTCGCAGTAAATATAATACCGGAGCGGGTGTTGGTTATCACAGTGGAGCATTCAGCCGCGTCGACCTGAATGGATACATCGTATTCGTATATTTTGGTGATCCCGTTTTTAGTTACATAATACGTCGCCTTATCGTACGGCTGTTCAACATATACCGGCCGCGGATCGCCGGTCATATACACAGTATTTCCGTCTTTATCTACCTCGCGTACTTTGTATTCAGCCTCATCCATCTGGCCTGCGAAAACGCCTTCCCAGTGATTTTGTTTATTCAGTTCCAGTGAATCTGCAACAGAACCGTTTTTGAACAGCCAGACCCGTACGCTGTCCGGCATATCGTTTTCATCTTCGATGCCTTCCCAGACTATCTTTGCGTGGTAATACTGGCCGGCGCTGTTGGTGATCGTTGTCCGGCTTTCAGCTGCCGCAAAAGCGTAAGAGACCCGGTACGTCATATCCATATCCACGTCGGTCCAGGGCTGTATACTGAACACCGCGGAGGGATCCTGGCCGCCGCCTTCGTCAGCACTGTCAAGAACAACGCTGCCGTCCTTGCTCAGTTCCCGCACACGATATTCGCCGTCCATGCCTTCTGTTTCGGGCAGCGGTTCAAACGGGGCCGTCCAGTCATTGTCCGCGTTCAATTCTACGGTGTCAACCGTCTCCCACACCCCGTTCACGCGGTGCTGCAATACCGCCGAAACGCTGTCCGGCTTGTATCTGGATTGAGGAATATCCCAGTTGACTTTCGCCGAATAAATGCGCGCCTTGCCGTTTGTGAGCTGTACGATCCCGCTGCCGCTGTGCAGCGCTTCGAGCTGCGCCTGAGAAAGACCCAGCGCCGCCGGATCTCTCAAATTGAGCGTCACGCACCCGGCGTAATTCTCACCCGCCAGCGCCAACGGGCCGCCGGGGATATTTGTGAGCTGCCAGCCGCCGCATACGAACCCTTCGGGGATCTGTTCGGCAAGCGTCAATATACTGACTTCCGTGACCGGTATCTTTGAGCTCCAACCGTTCGCCGCAGTGAGAATAACTGAACCGTTAGTGATTTTTCCGGCGGTATACTCGTTCCGGTAATCGACCTGTACGGACGCGGGCAACGCGGCGCCTTCGGGCCAGACCTTCTTTACGGTTATGTCAAAAGACTGTACCCAGCGGGCATAAACTACCGTGTTCCGGACTATGGGAGCGTCAAAATCAAAGCGCGTGGCAAATGTATTGTCCGTATACCAGTCGTCAAAAAGCCACCCTTCCGCTTCGGGATCCTCCGGCCGTTCGGCCTTTTGACCCCGGGTCACGATCTGAGTTGCCGGTGCGATACCGTGTCCGTTCATCTCAAAAGTGACCGTGCATTCGCCCGGCTCAATCTTGGCATAGGCATGGCTGGTCGCGGCCGCGGCGCCGGCAGCGCCGCCGTAAACGACCGTCGTTGCGCCGACCGTCCCGTCGTCGTTGAGATCCGCATATGTGGTTTTGGAATATTCGTAAACGCTTACGTCTCCGTCTTCGTCGCCGTCGTTGCCTTTGCCGATGGCGTGCGCAGTATTCATACCGGAGGTCGCAACTACCGTGCCGCCGTTGATAGTGATCGTCTGGCCGGAATGACCGTCGCCGCCGCCGATGCCCGCGCCGCCCCAGTCGCCCGATTGCAGAAAGCCCAGCAGCAGCGCACCGACAAGTATTCCGGCATCGAGGGATTCCGGCGTATTCATGTCGCTGTAATACTCGGCATTATTGTAGATATCCACTGCCGCGTCGAACCAGTCTTTTGAATATTTGCCGCCTACCGCGAATACATATCCGTCATTTATGGTGACCGTGCCGCTGTCGCCGTCGTTGCCGCCGCCGATGCCCGCACCTTTCATATATGACACAGCAGTTACTCTGCCGCCGTTGATGGTGATATTGCCGCCGTTTCCGGTGCCGCCCATATCATTGCTGCCGCCGCCGCCGATGCCCGCGCCATTGTAACTGGTCGCAACAACATTTCCGTCTGAAATAATGATCGTTCCGCCGGCATGACCGCCGTTGCTGCCGTAGATGTCATAACCGCCGCCGCCGATGCCGGCACCGTCATATCCTTCCGCCAGAACAGTGCCGCCGGTAATAGTGATTATTCCGCCCTGTTCCTTACCGTCACCGGCGCCGATACCGGTACCGGACTTGCTGAAAGCGTTGGTCCCTTTAACTTTAAAATGATACGCATATACTGAACCGTTGGTGATCGTGATGTCCCCGTTGGCACCGTCATAGCCGCCGCCGATACCCGAACCGCCGCCTCCGCCGCCTCTCGCCTCAACGTACCCGCCGTTGATCTCGATCGCACCGGCCTGATAATCCGGGTTTGCGCCGGTGCCGATACCCGCGCCGCCGGTTACAGCCAGCGCGTATACCGTGCCGCCGTTGATAGTGACCTTGCCGTTGACGCCGCCGGTGCCGCTTATTAAGGTCTCGCCGAGAGCTTTATCGTATCCGCCGCCGATCGCGGCCGCGCGCAGTCCGCCGTATGCCGTCACGGTACCGCCGTTGATGGTAATGGTACCGCAGTCTTTGTTGTAACCGCCCCGGTCCGACCCGCCGCCGATGCCGGCCGCTCTGTTGCCGACCGCGCCGCTCCAGATCTCAATGCCGCTGTTGTGGGCATCGCCGCCGGGGATGGCGGTGATGTTGCCGCCGTTGATCGTGAGGCTCGAAGCCGGGTCAACGTATATACCGGGGCCCATAATGTCGTAAATATCTCCCCACGAGCCGCTGCTTGGCGCGTAATAACCGGTCGATTCCAGCCTGCCACTCCGTCCGCTCTGACACCAGATAGTGAGGGAGGAATTCGGATTGATAGTTACGCCGCTGAGCGCCTTCAGCGTTGCCTCGTCGCAGAGCACCAGGTTTACGTCGCCGTTGATATCTATGATATTGTCCTGGAAACTTTCTCTTACCGCATACCAGCCGGTAGTAAGAATGTCGCCGCTGATATTTTTACAATTATCCTGGATATGGATGCCGCCTTTTGCATCGATATATACGATCGGTGCGCCATCCTCCTGGCATTCAATGGAATACCGGCAGAATTCGATCTCAAGTCCGGGAACCAGCAGGTTCGATACCGCTGAGGCGACCTGGTCAACGCACAATTCTTCGAAAGAGGCTTCATATGTCAGCTGCTCATACGTATCGCAGCCGAGCAATTTGTACATGCAGGTGATCTCGATCGTCGCCGGCACTGAGTTGATCCTGGCCGGGACCCGCTTCAATTCCCAGAGGTCAATGCCATAACCGCCCATGGGGAAACGCCCCAGCGAGTTGCCGCCGGAATCCCGGACCGTTACCACCATGTCATAATAGTCCGCAAAAGTTTCGCCGATGGGCTGGAACGTCATAAGGTATTTACCCGCTCTGGCCGGACCCGCCCGGTTGCCGGAGTCGAGAAGCATGTCTGCCGCCGGCAGCTGCTGCGGTTCCGCCTGCGGCACTTCCGCGGCATGAACAGTGCGCCGCGCATCATTATTATTCCGCACAACAGCGGGGATACTGTTGATACACAGCAAAAGCGCGAGCAGCAGAGATGTCAATCTATTTCTCATCGAACGTTCCTCATTTTGTCAAATCCATATCAGGCGATTGGTCAGATGCGGCACTGCATCCTAAACCAATATAATTATAACATATCTATACAGTAAATAAAAGACTTATATATGGCTCTACTCCCGAAATCGTAATGACATAGAGGGCGCATGCTTCGCGGCAGATTACGCTCGCATGGAAGGACAATATCAACATTTCATTTTAATGCGTTTCCTCTGTAAAAAATAAACAAAAACTCATGCTAAAGGCATTCAATACTTTGCTGCTGTTTATAGCCCTTCTTCAAAGAAGTAAGACAAATGTGCTCAAACGAATATATTTGTCTTGCATTCTCGTTCATTTTAGCGGCTAATCAGTGCAACAAATAAGACAGATTTCTTCAAATGAGTAGAATTGTCTGATTTTGTCCCCTCTCAATCCTCAAAATGTAAGACAATATCACTTGAGCGAACGCATTTGTCTTACTTTCCAAAGTTTACACAGTTCACAGATGCAGCCAGAAACATAGTGTACCGCCGGTCGCGAGACTGTTTTATATTACGATTTTGGGAGTAGAGCCTTAATAATAGCCGGTCGATCCACAAAAAAAGGACTGTTCGATCTTCTCAAATAAAACTGAGCGAATCAAACAGTCCCTTTTCGCGGGCAGATCTTTTCAGATCTGACACCTGAGTCGGAGTGACCTGACTTGAACAGGCGACCTCTTGCACCCCAAGCAAGCACTCTAAGCCAAACTGAGCTACACCCCGAAGCGCAGAACGTATTATAGTCTTTTGATTTCCGTTTGTAAAGGACTTTTTTTGTCTTAACTCTTTCCTGTTTTCGTGAAGTAAATTCCCAAAGTAACTCCCACAGTAGGATTTGCGATGGGATTTACTTTGAGATGCTTTGTGTGGTTGAATTTACTTTAAGAAATTATTCTTAAGGAGGCCGTGTTATGGCAAAAAAAACAAAC
>JAFZSK010000016.1 GCA_017620915.1 Clostridia bacterium
AGACGTGTGCTCTTCCGATCTCCGGACTCCACGCGCGCGGCACCGGCGCGAAGGGCGAGGAGAAGTTCATGAATTTGTCGATCACCTCTGAAAAAGAGGTCATACTGATCGTGGCCCGCACCGAGAAAAAGGCCGGCATCATGCGCGCGATTCTGGAAAAAGCGGGGCCGCAGACTGAGGCGGGCGCCGTCACGTTTTCACTGCCGGTGAGCGAAGTCGCCGGCTTCGGAATATTTGAGGAATGATCCGCGGCAAAGCATGATTACTCCAGCATTACAGCGAAAATTCCTCCCGCGCCGTCCTGCGCCAGCGCGCGGATGACAAGCGTTTCCACTTGACGCGTCTTGCCCAGATCGAATTCCAGCAGGTTGAACACAGCGCCGCCGGCTTCGGCGGCTTCGTTGACGCACCAGAGCGCGCGCTGCGGATAGTCGGGGCAAAGCGTGCCGGCGTAATCGCCGCCTGCCGACGGCGGCAGGGAAGCGTTCCGCTCCGTACCGGGCACATAAGTGGAGAAACCGGCCAGTACGGCGTTGGAAAAACCGAAATCCAGTTCGCCCGCCACCGTGAGGGGCCGCACGAACGTGGGCTTCGTATACGCTTCCTGTTTTTCGCATTCGATCACGGCGGAGAAGGCTTCGCAGAACACTTCGTGATCGTCGGCAAACGCGGAAAACAGCACGTACAGTTTCCGCGCGGGCCTGCCTATCCGGATATTGGCGTCAATATGCTTCGCCGCCGAGACCGGCACGAATTTGCCGCACAGGGGGAAGTCGATGCCGCCAGCCTGCACAGTCGCCGGCACATTTTTCAGATATTCGTCGGGGCCCATCACCGCGCAGCCGTGGTGGGGGAACAGCCCGTATTCACGCCATGCCGTGTACTCTCTCGCACCGAAAGGATCTATGGAAAGCGGCGTGCCGCGGAACGGGGTGGCAGAGATCAGTTCCGTCTCTTCGGCGTACCCGTCCAGCACAAAAACAGCGCGGTTTTTGCCGTGAAGCGCCGGAATATCCGCGGGAACATCTATATTAACGGTCGTTTCGGACGGGCAGTTCACCGGGAATTTGACCGTACTGCCGCAGGTGAACAATGCGGCGTTTCCGTTCACCGCCCGCTTGGTGAAATTGCGGAAACGAACGTGCAGCATGCTGTCGTACGATGCTCTCACTTCGAAAGCGGGCGTGACGGTAATGCTTACCGGGTATTCGAAATCTGTTTCGCCGGCGCGCAGGCGCAGCGCGAAGGTGCGGCGGGAGAAATTGACCAGGCCCAGCGTGCCGTATTTTTTGTACGGTTCCAGAATATCGCGGCGGAGGCGCATTGACGCCGTGTCCGCGAATATGCCCGCGCGGTCGGTCACGCCGAGAAGCTCGCAGCCGGCAAGGTCAATATTGACCGTCTCGCCCTCCGCGGCTGTTCCGTCGAATTTTACGCTGAACGTGAGCGGCGTCAATTCGATCACTACGTCCGCTTCCGCCTCTTCCGTCAATTCGGCCGAGAGTTCACAGAAACCGCATTTGTACGCGACGGCGCAGGGGACGGGTTTGCCGTTGCAATTGACCTTTGCCGAACTGAGCGGCGGAGTGCGCAGCAGCAGCTGTTTGCGGCAGCCGTCCGCGCTGAAAACGCGGAGCCGCACGGTGTTGTCCGAAAAGCTGTACTTATAGCTCAGAGAAGGCAGCCTCAGTTCGGCTTCGCGCCAATCAGCCGGGAAGCACGGTGAGAGCGTCAACGTCCGCGCGATCATATCCCGCTTTACGCCGAACAGCGATTCTATCACGGCCTGCGCGAACACGGCCGCGGAAGGAGAAAAGTATGCCAGCCGTTTTTCGTTGGCGGTCTCGGGAAACGCGCCGCGCTGGAATTCGCCGCACACGCGCTTCGCTACGAATTTGAGGGGCTCGATCGCCTCACGGTTCATGCCCTGCGCCGCGTACGCCGCCGCCGCGAAAGGCTGCATGTCCGAACCGGCCTGCATGCCCCAGGTGGGGACGCCCCAGTAACCGTGATCTCCGAAATGGTTGGACTGATACACTTCGCCTTCCGGACCGCTCATCCGGTGTCTCAGATGGTCGAGGGTGGAAGCGTTGTCCAGACTGTCCGTATACTCGTATATGACCGGGTAGCAGATGCCGTGATACGTGGTATCCAGGCGTTCCGCACCCAGTCCGTCTTTGAACCAGGAGAACCGCCCGAGATCGTTCTTCCACAGCTTTTTGCGCAGCTGCTGCCAGGCAAAAACGGAAAGCTGCGCGTACTCCGCCGATTCTTCGGTCTTGCCGAGATACTTCAGATATTCCGACATTATCCGCAGCATGCGCACGCCTTCCGTGCCGGGCGCCGCGCCGCTGCCGGGAGTGGATTCGAAATCCTCCTGATTGCCGATCTGCGAGTGCCAGCTGAGCACGCCGGTGTTGCCCGCGTCGTATTCGCGGAACGTCTGCGCCAGAATGCGGCGCATGTACGGCTCGGCCAGCTCCGCGAACTCCCGGTCATCCGTCATTTCCAGGTAGTGCATGATCTCGCGGAAAAAGAACTGGTTGTTGCCGCCCCAGTCGCGCCGGCCGGTATCGTTGGTGCACATGTCCGGGATCGCGCCGGAATCGAATATATGTTCCAGCTGGGTCAGCAGCGTGCGGCGGGTGCGGTCCGCGTTGCCGGCCCATTCCTCCGCCGCGGTGTGTTCCATGTGCCACATGGTGGGCCAGTGCTGTATCGACTCGATCCAGCCGTACGGGTACAGCCAGGCGTACTCCAGGTTCAGCCAGGCGGCTTCAAAGGCGGCGTCGATCTCGCCGTCCGGGGTCCGCACGTACAGGTTGGACAATTTTTCGGCGTAATATGCCTCGATGCGTTCGATCTCGGTTTTCCCGTCGGCGCGGGCAATGGCGTCCGCATCCGCTTCATCCCGCGAAAAGCCCAGCATCAGATACGCCTCTTCCGCCGGGCAATACCCTTCCGCGAAACTGCCTCCGCCGCTGCCGGGTTTAACTGTAAATTTAAATCCGCTGCCACGCACGTAAGTGACGATCCCGCGTTCCTCCCGGGTGATCCGCACCGCGCCGCCGGCAATTTCCGCCGCGCCGTGCTCGCAGTCGATCTGCGTGCCGCGCATGTTGACGTTGGGAGAGAAGTGCATGAAGGCAATATTGCCGCAGCCGAAACGCACGAATATGCCCGGGCGGCTGCTCCGGATATGCACGACGGCGCCGCCGCGCGTCTTTTTCTCGTGGGGGAGTATAAGCGGATAGATGGCGACCGTCACCTCCGCGCCGCCGCACCGGGCGCGGCTCAGAAGGCCGCCGCGGATATTGTCGCAGGCCGTGCTTTCGTCGCAGCTTTCATATGTAAGCAGTTCCGGCGGCGAACCGGTGCCGAACACCAGTTTGCACAGATTCAGCTGCTCGGCGCCGCGATGTACCTCGTCGTCGTACGTCATGAGCGCGGCGTTGGGATATGCGCCTCTCAGGAACACGATGCTTCTGCCGTACGCGCACGCGCGCTCGTCCTGGAGATCAAGGGTCTCGGGTATGCCGGATTCGGGGCCTCTCATGCTGTGCCTTTCAAGGGGTCTGTCCCTGTGTTCAATGTTCCTGTGTTCAAATCAGTTGGCGCCGGTCATTGCCATCGCGGCCGGGTCTGAGTACGCGGGATAATGCTTGAGCATAACGAGCGGTTCGCTGTCGCTTTCGTTGACCACGTTAAGACCTTCGGTCGCGGTCTTCGCCGACACGAAGAATTCGTCTTCGGAATGGCCGCCTACCCGCAGCATGCACGCCGCGGCGCAGTTGTGGCCGCCGAGTTTTCCGCGCCCCTGCACCACGATAAGGCCGTACGCGAAGCCGTCTTTTACGGTCACGGACTGTCCGGGGAAGACCGTGAGTTCCCGGGCGGCAATATAGTCGTTCCCGTACGCGATCTGCTTCTGCACGTGAGCGGCATCTTCCGACAGCGTCACCGGCGGGCGGAAATACGTCTGCTTGTAGTGGGGGTCAACGTTGGCCTCCCAATCCATCAGCGACATAATGTAGTCGATATCCCGCATCTTGTCCTCGGGGCAGTTCTCGCACAGGAACTTGTAATCGTATATCTCGCCGTCGGTAATATTCTCGTAAACGGAGTTGACGTCGGAATTCCACTGCGGTTCGTAGGTGAGGTACGAACCCGGCGCGTGCAATACTCCCGGCGGCGTATACCAGCCCGTACCCAGTTCGATGCGGAAGGCGCGGGAAAGTTCGGTGATGCGGTTATCGCCGCGCTCGTACATCAGCAGGCGTTCTTTGACCTGTTCCTTCGTGGTGTCGGGGTCAAAGCCGAAGTATGTGTGCGGAAATTTGCCCGGATAGTTGTTGTACTGGGGCGGATAATAATACGCTTCCGGCTTGCCCAGCCTGCCCACGCGCGCCGCCGATTCGAAGTCAAGATGCAGATGGAAGAACAGCGGGCCGGTGTAGTCGTAGAATTTGGAGTACATGGGCCAGGTCCCGTATTTTGAATAGAGCCGCTCTCCGATCAGTTCCGGGCCGAGGGCGTCAACAAAATCCTTAAAGTACACCTTGTCTCCGCCGCCGGTGTTGACGCGGCTCATGCCCTCGTCGGGCTCGGCCAGAGGGCCGTTGTTGGCGGCGATCACCGAGGCGAACCAGCGCTCTTTAATTGACCCGCGCTTTACGCCGTACGCGTAGTAGTCATCGGGGTGGAGTTTCAGCCTTCTGCCCGCATCGCCGAACTGGCGGGGAATGAAAATGGGGTCGAAGCGGAGCACGCCGCCGCTATTGTCGAGAAAAGAACGATAGTCCATGTTGCCCTCCTAAATCTGGGTATAAGCGTAATAACGGCCGCCGATCTGCGCGACCCTGACTATAGTGATATTTGCCGAAATGTCCGGGCTGTCAAACGGCCCGAAACGCACCAGCTCCGGCAGCACGTCGCCGGTGAAGCGCAGACTGTATGTGTTTCTGCCGTCGGAAACGCACAGCGGAAGCCCGCCGCCGCGCGCGTATTCGTAGTTTACGCGGTGCACGCCGTCAACACACTTTACCGGCATGTCCGCGACGCTCATGCGGTCAATATGCGCCGGCAGCCGCGGTATAAGCCGGAACCGCCCGTTTTCAGCGAGGTCGTCCGCGCCGGCGATCAAACGCACTTCCTTGATGATCTCCGCCTGCTGGACGGCGTTGCCCAGGTCGCTATTGCGGAACCAGTATTCGCCCGAGCCGTGCATTATTACGCCCTCAGGTACGACGTACGGCACGTCGGTATGGTGGTAGCACAGCATCGCGCTCGCCTTCACGCATTCGCTGTACTCTTCGTACAGATCCAGCGCCAGCGCGCAGTTGGTGAGATATCCCTGGCCGTAGCCCATCTGCCGCCCGGAGCATGGCGCGTAATACACTTCTTTTTCCGCGGAAAAGGTGCTGCGGCAGAGATCGTACAGCTCCGGGTCCGCGTCGTGCAGGTCGTATCCCAGGTAGTCCGTGCCGATCAGCGCGCACACGAAACGTTTATATTCGTACGTCCAGCAGTCGTCGGTGGTGTCGGTGAACACTTTGCCGAAGCGCGGATGCTCCATCACGAAGCGGTCAAAAATGCCGCGTTTCAGCCGTGCGCAGAACCCGCGCAGTTCCGCGGCATAGTCAACGTCGCCCAGTGCGTCAAACAGCTGCGCGTACAGCAGTTCCGCGTAATATGAGATCATATTTGAGTACAGGTCGTAGCCGCCCAGTATCTGTGTGCTGGTCTCCGAGTGGGTGTAAAGAACGCGGTCAAAGTTCGATTCCGCGGGATTGGCCTCCTGCCACAGGTAGTAGTCCGCCGCGGCTTTGAGGTGGGCGCGGTTGGCCGCGAGCCAGGCGTTGTCAACGCCGCCCTTGCGCCACAGATACCATATCGCGGTCATGATGGAGGCGTGGCCGTCGTTTTCGTTGCCCTCGTTGAACAGGTCGTTCTCGTCGCGGGCCACCAGATTCGCCACGCGCTTCCAGTGGGGGACATGAAAACGCACGGAAGGGTAGTACAGCATCTCGTGCAGTTTGTCCACCGCGGCGGCAACGCGCCCGAAATATCCCGCGTTCGTTACTTCGATCAGCATCCGGCCGGTGTCCCGGGTCCACACGTGCGCGCCGTAGGAAGCGGAATAATTGAACGTGCCGAACCCGATGTAGCACCCGAAATTCGCGGTGCCCGCGGTGGAAGTGTGGGGCATGCCGTCGTCGGTGATCTTGCCGTACGCCATGTCAATAATATTTTTCCGGTAAACGTTGGTAAGGATGTCAATGCCCTTCGCGTTATAGAACCTTATGTCCGGCGCGTCAAACTTTTCTGTCTCCAGCAGTTCCGCCGCTTCCGGCACTTCGCTCCGGTACTGATACAGGCGGTGCTTCAGCGCGTCCAGCGGCGCGTAGTACGCTTTGCGCAGGAAGAAATCCAGGTCCGCCGACTTCAGCTTCGCGGCGTCCTCCGCGTCATCGCACGGTGCGCCTTCCGCGATCGCTCCGGTCAACGCCGAGAAACACAGATCCGCGCGCTTGCCGTCTTCTTTATGCCACTCGATGCTGACAATATTTTTATCCGCCCGCGGCCGGTACGCGAATATCCATTTAGTGGCTTTCTGCGCGTCTTCCGACGGGTTTTCGTTGAGGATCAGCGCGGCGTCCAGCAGCGCTTTGGCACGCGCGTCGGACTTGAACGGCTCGTTGTAGGGCGCCTCAAAGCTCATCAGGTTGCCTTCGCAGGGCTTGGGCTTGCAGAAAAGATTGTAGTTGAAGGCGTTGACACCGAAAATGACGGAAACGAGCTCCATCGTCCGGTCGTCGAAAATGATCCGGAAATGGCCGATGCGGTCGCCCAGAAACAGCCGCGTGGAATGGTCGTACAGCGCTTCCTGCTGGCCCCACCACTCGCTGCACTGCCAGCTTTCGGTCGCCATACCCAGAAAGTAAAGCGCACGGAATCTGCCGCTGAGCGCCATACTTTCAGCTTTGATAGCCTCGATCTTTCCGTCCTGTTCGCATACCTCGAACGGAATACCGGACACGGTAAGAGTCTTGTTCGCCCTGTCGGTCTTCAAGCATTTAAACATGGCGGAGCTCCTTTCGTATTTAACATGATCGGTGAGCCTGCCGGCGGATGATCCGCATGTGTTGTTAATTATGCTCATTTTACCATAAGCTCGCGAAAGAGACAATCACTGTTTTATTGTGTAAATGAGGCTTGAGTGCCTGGGTAAATGTCGGCTTATTTCTTGGGTAAATAAGGCTTTAATGCCTGAGTAAATGTCGGGCGGCTCTTCCGGGGCTCGTCAGGCGAATTCAGACGGGTTTCCCATTCGGCTGTCCCTTGCAACCCGATCCGCGGCAGGGTCACGCCGGATCAGGGCGAAGATGTAGCCGCAATTCCTTGTTTTGCGATTTGCGGCTACAGGAACAGGAAGAAAGGAGCGCCCGCGCAATTACGGTCCACGGGCGCCTTCTCAAACCCGGCAGTCGGGTCCCGACCCCGCTAAAATAAACAAAATCATATGATCGAGTTGTCATTTGTTTATTTCGGGCGCCTTCTCGAGGGTCAGGAAGCAAGCAGAAATAAACAAAACCATCATCAACTGCATATTTTGTTTAAAAAGCGGCTGGATGACGGAGCTGATTGACTGAAAATGAGGATGAAAAAGCGAAAAAATAAACAAAAAATTGATGACAGCCGGACTTTTGTTTATTTTTGCGGCGGAATTGCCCGAAAAATGAAATAGACCCGCGGACAGCAGTTCAATCTCCTGCTGATCTTCGCCTGATTTCCTGAACCCCGGCTAATCTTCGTTTGATATTTCGTTCT
Source organism: Clostridia bacterium (assembly GCA_017620915.1). Lineage (GTDB taxonomy): Bacteria > Bacillota > Clostridia > UBA1212 > UBA1255 > UBA1255. The sequence continues at coordinate 7,831 of JAFZSK010000016.1, forward strand.
TTTTGCGGTAAAATATAGCGCAGAAAAACAGCGCGCAGCGCGGCACAATATATGAACGGAGGAACATTTATGGCAGCATCGAGATTAATTGGAGACTATCCGGTCATCGGGATCAGACCGACCATTGACGGCAGAAGAGGACCGCTCAAAGTGCGGGAAAGTCTGGAAGAGCAGACGATGAATATGGCCAAAGCGGCCGCGGAACTGATCAGCTCAAATTTGAAATATACCAACGGGGAGCCGGTCAAAGTGATAATTGCCGATACCACCATCGGGCGCGTGGCGGAGAGCGCCGCGTGCGCCGAGAAGTTTAAGAAGGCGGGCGTGGGGATCACGTTGACCGTGACGCCCTGCTGGTGCTACGGCAGCGAGACGATGGATATGGATCCGCTTACCGTGAAGGCAGTATGGGGTTTCAACGGCACGGAACGTCCCGGCGCGGTATATCTGGCGTCGGTGCTGGCATCCCATGCGCAGAAGGGATTGCCCGCGTTCGGTATTTACGGCCACGACGTATGCGATGCGGATGACACCTCGATCCCCGAGGATGTACAGACCAAAATATTGCGGTTCGCGCGGGCGGCGGTGGCGGTGTGCACGATGCGCGGCAAGAGCTACCTGCAGATCGGTTCGATCACGATGGGTATCGCGGGCTCGATCATTGACACCGCGTTCTTCGAGGAATACCTGGGGATGCGGGTGGAGTCTGTTGACGAAGTGGAACTGATCCGCCGCATGACCGAAGGCATCTACGATCATGACGAGTACGAGCGCGCACTGGCGTGGACAAAAGCCCGCTGCCCCGAAGGTTTTGATAAAAACCCCGAATTCATTCGCGAATCCGCCGAAAAGAAGGCCGAAAGCTGGGAGTTCGTGGTCAAAATGATGTGCATCATGAAGGACCTGATGAACGGCAATCCGAAGCTGCCCGCGGGCTGCGAGGAGGAGAAAGTGGGGCACAACGCCATTGCCGCCGGTTTCCAGGGCCAGCGCCAGTGGACGGATTTCTATCCCAACGGCGACTTCGCGGAAGCACTGATGAACTCCTCCTTCGACTGGAACGGCGCGCGGGAGCCGTACGTTCTGGCCACCGAAAACGATACGCTGAACGGCGTGTGCATGCTGTTCGGCAAGCTGCTCACCGGCCGGGCGCAGATCTTCGCGGACGTGCGCACTTTCTGGAGCCCCGAAGCGGTCAAACGCGCCGCCGGCTACGAGCTGGAAGGCGTGGCCAAGGCTAACGGCGGCTTCATCCACCTGATCAACTCCGGCGCGGCGTGCCTGGACGCGTGCGGCGAAGCGAAGGACGCAGCGGGCAATGGCGTGATCAAGCCCTTCTGGGAGATGACGGATAAAGACATTGACGCCTGCCTGCGCGCCACCACCTGGAACGCGGCGGACAAAGGCTATTTCCGCGGCGGCGGTTTTTCATCCCGGTTCTTGACCCGCGCCGAGATGCCCGCTACGATGATGCGCCTGAACCTGGTCAAAGGCCTCGGCCCGGTGATGCAGATCGCCGAAGGCTGGACGGTGGCGCTGCCGGACGAAGTATCCGACATACTCTGGAAGCGCACCGACTACACCTGGCCGTGCACCTGGTTCGTGCCGCGCTGCAACGGCCGGAGCGACCTCAACGGCAATGCCTTCGCCTCCGCCTACGACGTGATGAACAACTGGGGCGCCAACCACGGCGCGATCAGCTACGGCCACATCGGCGCGGACGTGATCACGCTGTGCTCTATGCTGCGGATACCGGTGTGTATGCACAATGTTGACCCGGGCGATATCTACCGTCCCGCGGTCTGGAACGCGTTCGGCATGGACAAGGAAGGGCAGGATTTCCGGGCGTGCGCCGCGTACGGGCCGCTGTACAGGTGATAAGTTTTAAGTATTAAGTGATAAGTGGCAAGTAATAAGTTGCAAATGGCAAGGGGTAAGATTCGCATTTCGGCAATGATCGCGCTGGCGCTGGCGGCGGCAATGCTGCTTTCCGGCTGCGGCGCGCTGCAGAGCATGTTGTCCGGACTGGCGACCGCACCCGGCGCGAGCGGCGATCTGCCGGCCATCGTTACAGCGGAACCTACGCCTGAATATTCGGCGCAAACGATACCCTTTGACCGCACGCCGGACATCCCGGAGTATGAATTGCCGCCGGAAGAGTTCGCGGACGACCTCGAGCGGGAAGCGTCGGAGATCATCGATTTTGCGATTGCCCGCGCGCTTGCGTACGTGAGCGTGATGCAGGACTCCCGCCATTCTAATACCTTGTACGCGTTCGATGAGGACGCCAACGGCTATATTGCCAAACTTAACAGTGCGGACCGCGAACTGTACCGCCGTTTCGTGGAGGCGGGCAGGCGGGGAGAGGTCCTCACGGTGGGTGAGCAGGAGTACGAAGCGCTGGCCCTCCGGTACGCGGGCAAGCAGGAACACGAACTGGTCAAAGCGTATTTCGCGCTGTACGAGCCGCTGCAGTACTGCGAGCCCGGTCTGGCCTCATACTATTCGACCAACGGTGAATCGTATATTTCTGATGATTACACTGAGTCGCATATGCGCAAAATGTTCGGATTTTTCTATGATCCGTACAGATTCATGGATTCCTCCGTTAATTCCGGCGCGGTGACAATGGCGGAAGTGCTCCACAGTGCGGCACTGCTGGACCGGGTGGTCAAACGCGTGGTGCGCTTTATGCCGGAAGGTCTCACCGCGTACGACCGCTACTATTATCTGGCAGCGGTACTGAGCGAGAAAGTCACGTACGACGATAGGCCGGAGAACTGCTTTACCGCCTTCGGCGCGCTGATCTGCGGTAAAGCGGTGTGCGAAGGATACACTGCCGCGTACTATCTGTTGTGCCGCGAAGCGGGGCTATGGTGCGCGTACCGCGACGGGTTGCCGGAAGGCGCCGGCCACACCTGGAACATGGTCAAGCTGGACAGCGGGATATACAACGTTGACGTCACGTGGTGCGACGGCAAAGGCAGCCCCTGCGAGCGCCGCTGGTACAATTGCTTTATGAAATCGGACGCGGACTTTGAGGCGGACGGGCACTGCGCGACGTACGGGGTGGAAGGAACAGGCGCAAACGAGTTTTCGCCGTACGAAAACTAAATGGCAAATGGCAAAGGGCAAATGGCAAATTGAGGTGCTGGTATGAAAGCGGTCGTTATGGGCGGAGATGTTGTCCGCCGCGTATACAGAGCGGATACGGTGGAGAAGCTGGTTGCGTTGACCGGGGAAACGCCGGAATTTGCGGCGTTTGGCGGCACGGACGCGGAGGCAATATTCACCACATGGGGGATGCCGTATTGCCCGCGGGAAAAAGTGCGCGAGCTGTACCCGAACCTCAAGTTTATCTTTTACGGCGCGGGGTCGGTGCAGGGATTCGCGGCGCCGTTTCTGGCGGAAGGCGTGCGCGTGTTTTCCGCGTGGCAGGCGAACGGCGTGCCGGTGGCGGAGTTTACCGTGGCGCAGATCGTGCTGTGCGGCAAGCGGTACTTTGACGTTTTCACCGGGGCTAAAGCGGCGCCGCAGGGCAATTACGGCCTCAAAGTCGGCATCATCGGGCTGGGAACGATAGGCAAGCTGGTGTGCCGGATGCTGGCCAGATATAAGTACGAAGTGTTGGCGTACGACAAGTTCCTGCCGGACCGCGTGTTCGAGGAACTCGGCGTGCGGCGCGCGTCGCCGGAAGAGATCTTTGCGGAGTGCGACGTGATCTCCAACCACCTGGCCAACAACGCCCAGACCCGCGGCATGCTGAGCGCGGCGCTTTTGCACTCGATGAAGCCGGACGCGTATTTCATCAATACCGGGAGAGGAGCGCAAGTTGACCACGGCGCGCTGTATGAAGCGCTCTGCAGCTGCCCCGCCCGCACCGCGCTGCTGGACGTGAGCGAGCCGGAGCCGCTGCCGCCCGAGCACCCCCTCAGGACGATTAAAAACTGCATCGTGTCGCCGCATATTGCCGGCAGCCTCGGCGCGGAAGTCGCGCGGATGGGCGAGTACATGTGCGAGGAGTACGGCCGCATAACGCGGGGCGAACCGCCGCTGTTCGAAGTGACGCCGGCGATGCTGGAGGTAATGGCATGAAGCGCGGTCTGGTGTCCATAACGTTCCGCAATCTGAGCTGCGAGGAGATCATCGCGCAGTGCGTGCGGAACGGGCTCGAATACATCGAGTGGGGCGGCGACGTACACATCCCGGCGGGGAATCTCGGACGCGCGGCGGAGGTGCGGAAACTGTGCGCGGACGCGGGGCTCGTGCCCGTGGGCTACGGCAGTTATTACAACGCCGCGGCGGATATCAGCGGATTTCTGCCGGTACTGTCTACTGCCGCTGCGCTGGGAGCGCGGTACGTGCGGATCTGGGCCGGAAATAAGTGCGAATACGATCGGCGGATCGCGGACAATATTGCCGCCTGCGTGGCCCTCGCCGCACCCTTCGGGCTCGCGGTGACGCTGGAGTGCCACCGGTGGACAATGACCGAGGACCCGGATATTGCCGCCGCCCTCGCGTCAGGCACCGGCTGCAAGCTGCATTTCCAGCCCAATCCCGACATCCCGTTCGAACGCAATCTGTACGCGCTGCGGACATCGCTCCCGTACCTGTGTTCCTGCCATGTGTTCGCGTGGGACAAGGGGCCCGCGGGCGTAAAAGGCGGCGACGTGCGGCTGCCGCTCAGCGCAAAGCGGGACGACTGGCGGCAATATATTGACCTCGCCCCCGACGCGTACTACCTGCTGGAATTCGTGAAGGACAACTCCATTGCGCAGCTCGCGGAGGACGCCGCGGTGTTGAAGGCTTTTGAACGGGGGACAGACCCCTGTATTAAGCCGGGGGACGGACAACGATGAACTGCTGTGACCTCCACACCCATTCGCTGTATTCCGACGGCTCTGACGCGCCCGCCAAGCTGATAAAACTGGCGGAAGATGCGGGGCTGGGGGCAATTGCCCTCACCGACCACAATACCGCCGCCGGCCTGCCCGAGTTTATGGCCGCGGGGAAGCAGAGCCGCGTGGCCGCCGTCGCCGGCTGCGAGTTCACCACCGAGTACCAAAAGCGCGAAGTGCACATTGTCGGCCTGTTCTTTCCGCCGGACGCCTGGCCGGAGATAGAGGATCATGTTGACCTCCTGCGGGTCGCCAAGGACAACTCAAACCGCCGCCTGATCGACGCCCTCCGGGCGGACGGCTACGATATCACGTACGAAGAGGCAGCCAAACTGACCGACTCCTCGGTGTTCAACCGCGCCCACGTGGCGAGAGTGCTCTGCGCCAAAGGCCAGGTAGAGAGCGTCCAGCACGCGTTCCGCACGCTCCTGGACGAAAGCAAAGGCTACTATGTGCCGGCCAAGCGCCTGAACCCGCTGCTCACGATCCGTTTTATCAAAATGTACGGCGGCAAAGCCGTGCTGGCGCACCCTTTTCTGAACCTGTCGCCGGTGGAATTGCGCACGTTCCTGCCGCTGGCCAAGGAGGCGGGACTGGACGCGCTGGAGACGCGCTATTCGCTGTTCGACGAGGGGACAACGCGCCAGGCGGAAGCGCTGGCAACGCAATTCGGCCTCCTCCAGAGCGGCGGCTCGGATTATCACGGCACGGCCAAACCGGACATCGCCTTGGGCACCGGCCGGGGCGGGCTGGCGGTGCCGATGGAGTTCTACGAAGCCCTGCGTCCTTAACATTTGCCATTTGCCATTTTCCATTTTACATTTGCCCCTTGCCATTTGCCCTTTGCCATTTGCCACGCTCCCGTGGTATAATTTGCCTGCATTCGGGGAAGCGGGTGGGAATCCCGCACGAGCCCGTCGCCGTGAGGTGTTGTGAATGCGTCAGCTCTACCGGACTCCGCAGGTCCGGGACACAGTCATTGACCGCGTAAAAGCGGTTGAGAAGGCCGGGCAGACGTAACGCCGCAGTCGAAATACCCGGTGCATGAAAAAAGGAGTGTTGACCGCGGGCGCCGGGCAGCACGCCGCCAAAATTCTGTAAAAGGAGTTAATGCTTATGAGCAAAAGGGTTAAGAGAAAGAGCATCTTGACGCTCGTTCTGTGCATCGTGCTGGCTGCGGCAACGGTACTGTGTATGGCGGGCTGCAAGAAAAAAGAATCACCGAAAGC
>JAFZSK010000017.1 GCA_017620915.1 Clostridia bacterium
AGGCGTCTCCAGAAAGTAATACCGCCGGATGAACAGTTTAGCCTCGTTCTCGCCGATGCTCCTTAGAAAGGTTTCGATTGCGGCCGTCAATTCAGCATCCCCGACAGTCACGCCGTCCGGTATACAGTCGGCAAGTTCTTCAAACACCAGATCGTTCTTGTCGACAATTGCATCCGGTGACACTTCCAGCACCTGCGCGAGCCTTTCGATCATATCATAATCCGGCCGGCGGGTCCCGTTTTCCCATTTGGAAACGAGTTCCCGGGAAACATACAGCAGATCGGCAAATGCCTGCTGCGTCAGGCCTCGTGCTGTTCTAAGTTCGGTGATCGTGCTCCCGATGTTCACGGGCAAACTCTCCTCTCTGCGGTTCCGGTGATATTATAATCGAGATCCGCATCCGGCGAAGGTACAAAACGCACCCGCACTTCATGATAAAAGGGCCGTGAACCGACCCGGAGCAGTGCTCCGTTTTTTCACGACCCCGTCTTGTATCATTGACCTTGGTCCGTCAGGACCGCGTCAAATTATTTTTTCTTCTTTTTGGAAGCGCCAATTACTATAGCAGCGATTGCGGCAACCAGTACCACACCGCCGATGATCGCCGGTATGAGCCACTTGTTGTCCTTCTTGTCAGTCTCGTTGGACTTATTGCCCTCTTCCGTGGGTTTCGGCGCATCAGTAGGCTTCGGCGCATCGGTAGGTTTCGGGGCTTCCGTCGGGGCCTCGGTGGGTGCCTCGGTAGGAGCCTCGGTGGGTGCTTCCGTCGGAGGCACTTCGGTGGGTTCGCCGGGGACCTCGGTCGGGGTCTCGGGATTGTCGCCGCCCTCGTCGTAATACACAGTCAGCGCGATACCTTCCTGGCCGGTGGTGTTCTGACGGCAGTTCTCATAGTCGAATTCGATATCGTCATCCACCGGTTCGCCCTGGGCAATAACGATGTAGCCGCCCTCTTCGGTCAACTGCGTAAAGCGGATGCAGTAGCGGCCCGCGGGCAGCTGCGGGATCTCCCAGACGTAATCAGGTATGTCGTGATCCAGCGTCTTGACTTCGCGGACAACGGCATCCTCGGAATTGTAATCGGAACCCCAGTTGTTCTCCACGGCCTTGAAGATCGCGAACTCGACGTCGACCGGCGTGATCCCGTTAAAGTTATCGGGGTTGCCCGCCCAGTACGGCACTTTGATGGCGCTGAAAGGCTTCGCCGCGGTGAAAGTGGCGGAAACGTAGTTCTCTTCCGAATACGTTTCCCAGGTATCACCAACCAGTGAAACGGTAGCCAGCCAGAAGCCGATGGCTTCGCCTTCGCAAAACTCGTAGCATTCTCTGGTGCTGTAATCGACAGCTCCCTCCTCCGGAGTTTCTTCGCCCGGCGCCTCTTCGGCGGCAAACGCGGGCATCGCGGTAAGCACGATCAGCATAAGCGCTGCAAGCAGTATAGATACTATCTTTTTCATGTTGTCTCCTCTCCCGGTCAAAAACCGAAAAAACTGCAGTTATTATACCTCTTCACAATATCAATTTCAAGTTATAAGTGAAAAGTTTTAAGTTGTGGAAAGTTTTAAGTTGCGGAAAGTTTTAAGTTGCGGAGCGTGATAATCCCACCATAACTTAAAACATAAAACTTATAACTTATAACTTATAACTTACAACTTGTTGTTCGCCATCTGCCAGTACGCTCCCCGCGCGGCCATCAGTTCGTCGTGGGAGCCCTGCTCCAGCACCGCACCCCGGCTCAGCACGATGATGCGCGAAGCGCCGCGGATCGTGGAGAGCCGGTGGGCAACAATCAGCATCGTGCCGATATTCTTCATACGCTCCAGCGACTCCTGGATAAGAACTTCGGTCTCGGTGTCGATGTTGGCCGTAGCTTCGTCCAGGATCATTATCTCCGGCTTGCGGAGGACGGTGCGGGCAAAAGAGAGCAATTGACGCTGGCCGGCGGAGAAGTTGTTGCCCCGCTCGCGCACTTCTTCGTCCAGCCCGTTCTTCAGGCGGGAAATGAAGCGGTCGGCGTTGACGTACCGGCACGCGGTCAATACATCCTCCTCGCTGTATTCCTCGTTGCCCAGCGTGATGTTGCTGCGCACCGTGCCCGAGAACAGGAACACGTCCTGCAGCATCTGGCCGAAGTGGCGGCGGAGGGAGGACAACGTGTAGCGCCGGATATTGACGCCGTCGATCAGTATCTCGCCCTTCTGAATATCGTAGTTGCGGCAGATCAGGCTCAGGATCGTGGTCTTGCCCGCTCCGGTGGCGCCCACGAACGCCGCGGTCTCCCCCGCCTCCACGGTGAAGGACAATCCCCTCAGCACCCACTCGTCTTCCACGTATCGGAACCAGACGTCGCGGAACTCGATCTTGCCTTTAACTTCGGTGAGCTCGATCGCTCCCTCGTCATCCGTCAGATCCGGCTGGAGATCCAGCAGGTTGAACACTTTCTCCGCCGACGCCAGCGACGACTGCAGCCGGTTGAACTGCTCCGCCAGGTTCTGGATCGGAGTGTAAAACCGGAAAATGTACATGTAGAATGACACCACCACCGCGCCGGTCACCGTGGAGCCCAGGAAGCCGGTGGGATTAATGTAACCCTTGGCGGCTACGTAGAACAGCGTCATCACCGAACCCAGGTACAGCATGTGGACCACGGGCCGGAAAATGCTGAACACGAACATCTGCTCGCGCTTGGCCTTGTACAGGCGGTCGTTGTGGCCGTCGAATTCGGTCTTTTTGCGCTTCTGGCAGTTGAAGGACTGGATGATCTTCATGCCGGACAGGTTTTCCGACAGGAAGGTGTTGAGTTCGGTGTTGTTGTTCTTCACATGGCGGTACGCGCGGCGGGCAAACTTGCGGAAGATCACCGTGAACAGCACCACGAAGGGCGTGAACATCATCACCACCGCGGTGAGACGCCAGTTCAGGATGAGCATAGCCGCCAGCACGCCTACGATGATGACCGCGTTTTTGAACAGATTGACAACGATATCCGTGAACAGCTGCGAGATCGCGCCGACATCGCCGGAAACGCGGGTCACCAGTTTGCCCACGGGGATCGAGTTCAGCTGTCCCTGGGACAGGCTCAGGGTGTGGGAGAACACGTCCTCGCGAATCGAGGTGATTATGCGCTGGCCGGTGCGCTGCAGCACCACCGCCTGGTAGTACATCGCCAGCATGGACAGCGTCAGCAGCCCCGCGCTCAGCGCCACGATCAGCAGCATATCCTTCATTTCGAAGCCTTCGGTGATCATCTGTTCCGCGCGGCCCAGGATCAGCGGAGAGATGATCTCGTACGCCACGGACAACAGCAGCAGCACCAGCACCAGCACGAAATACTTAACGTACGGGCGCGCGTAGCGCAAAAGCCGCTTTATGATGTCCCGGTCTTTCAGATTGCGTTCGAAGCCCATGGAGGCTTTCTTGTCTTTCGCCAGCAGGTACGCCAGCGAGAACGCCACGGCCAGTACGCCGCAGACTATCAGTAAGATCGCTATCGGTGACATCACAGTCTCTCCCCCCTTTCCTTTTCGGCCTCGATCTGCTGAAGTTCGGCCATGTGTCTGTACTTCTCGTTGCCCGCGAGCAGTTCCGCGTGGGTACCCGCGCCGGCGATCCGCCCGTCGTCAATGAATATTATCCGGTCCATGTACGCCATCGTTGACATCCGGTGGCCGATGATCAGCGTGGTCATGCCGCTGCGGTTGTCCCGCAGGTTGGTGAGGATGCGCTCCTCGGTCTCCACGTCCACCGCCGACAGTGAATCGTCCAGCACCAGCATCGGGGCGTTGCGTATGAGCGCGCGGGCAATAGATATCCGCTGCTTCTGACCGCCCGACACTGTGACGCCGCGTTCGCCCAGCAATGTGGCGTAACCGGCGGCAAAGCTCTTCACATTGTCGTGCACGTCCGCCAGCCGCGCGTTCTCCTCCACGAGGGCGTGGGTCAATTCCTCCTCCGCCGGCTCCTCGAAAAACGCGATGTTGTTCTCGATGGTGTCGCTGAACAGGAAGTTGTCCTGGGGCACGTAGGCAATGTTGGCGCGCACCGCGTAGATCGGGATCGTGTTGACGTCTTTGCCGTCCAGAAAAAGCGTGCCGTCGGGCACATTGTACGTGCGCAGCAGCAGGTCCGCTACGGTGGATTTACCCGAACCGGTGCGGCCGATAATACCCACGTTCTCGCCCGCTTTAATAGTGAACGACACGTCCTCCAGTACGTTGAGGTCGGTCCCCGGGTACGCGAAGGTCATGTGCCGGAACTCTATCTCGCCTTTGAGCTTCAGATCGGCGGGTTCGGTCACGTTGGGGCCGTCCTTGACGTCGATCTCCGCGTCGATCAGCGCGCCGATGCGCTTCATTGACGCTTTGCCCTGGGATGTCATCTTGATCAGTTCCGCCACGGCGATCACCGGCCAGATCAGGGTGTCGAAATAGCCGAAAAACTCGATGAGCTGGCCTGCGTTGAACACGCCCGTGTGGGCCAGATAGCCGCCGTAGCCCAGAATGATGCAGATGACAGACTCGATCAGCAGTTCGGTGTAAATGTCCAGCTTCATTGACAGCTTGACGAATTCCACGTTGACGTTTTCGTTGTTTTTATTGTGCTTGCGGAACGTGAGCAGTTCGCGGTATTCGTTGACGAACGCCTTGATCACCGCCACGCCCGAGTAGCTCTCCTGCGCGTAGTCGGACAGCTTCGAGAACGCCGCCTGCCGCTCCTCCCACTTGGCTTCCATGTACTTCCCCAGTATCACGCCGATGACCGCCATCAGCGCCATAGGGATCATCGACAGCAGCGTGAGCAGCCAGTTCATGCGGATCATTTTGATGAACGCCAGCCCGCCCAGCATGATCACGTCCGTCACCATCAGAATGCCCCAGGCGAAGCAGTCCTGCACGGTCTCCAGGTCGTTGGTGTAGTAGGACATCAGGTCGCCGACTTTATTGACCTGGTAGTACTGCTGCGACAGGTCCTTGCAGCGGTCGAACATGCTGCGGCGCAGGCCGTGCTCCACTTTGAGCGAAGTGCCGATGAAGCACAGGCGCCAGGCGAAGCGGCCGACCACCATGGCGAGGACAATAAACAGCATCGGCAGGCAGATCTTGTCCAGCGCAAACTGCATGTCGAACGGCACTTTTACGCCGTCAATGACGTTGTACCCGTCGTTCAGCCCGTTGATGACCTGGCGGTACAGCGCGGGTATGAGCAGCTCCATGTAGTCTATGAAGAACAGCATCGCTATGCCGATCAGCAGCGCCCAGCTGTAGCGCAGATAGTATTTATTTATGTGTTTTCCGAATATCATAATAAACTCCGATGAGCAGGGCGGCAACGAAGCCGCCGATGAAGCCGCCGAAGTGGCCGTAGTTGTCAATGCCGGGCGTCACCAGCCCATACACCAGGTTGAACAGCACGGTGAGCGCGAGCCAGGTGAAATTGCCCGCCGCCCGGAACGCCCGCGCGTCCTTGCCCAGCGTCATGCGGTAGAGCAGCGCGCCGCCCAGGCCGAGTATTGCCCCCGACGCGCCCAGCGAGCGGAACGACGAGAACGCGAGGCCCAGCAGGTTGCCCGCAATGCCCCCGGCGAAGTATATGATCCAGAGCTGCAGGTTGGTGTAGTAGCGTATCAGCGCGCCGCCCAGCATGTACAGAAACAGCATGTTGCTGGCCAGGTGCATCCAGTCCGCGTGAAGGAACATCGACGTGATCAGCCGCCACCATTCGCCCTGCATGATCAGCTGGTTGTCCTGCACGCCCCACTCCACCAGCGGATCGGTGCCGGTGCGCAGTTCCATCAGCCAGCCAACTGCGAATATCAGCACGTTGGCCACGATCAGGAATATCAGCAGACTCGGGCCGCGCGCCGCGGTTTTGGGTTCTACTTTCAGCGACTTTTCGCGGCGGCCGATCTCGTCCAGGTTCTCGCGCACCAGCGATTCCCGCGCTTCGCCGCTCATTCCCGCCGTGGCAAGCACTTTATCCAGCGCCTGGCGTATGTATTTATTGTCGAGTTTACGCCCGGAGACAACGCTGTAATGTCCGGCGTCGGTATACGCCATGACCGTCTCCGCGATGTAGCCGCCCTGTTCCAGCCGCCGCTGCAGGCCTTCGAGAAGTTCAAGCAGTCTGCGCTCTCCGTCGCCGCGCCGGCACGCGGGGGCAACGAAAAACACCAGATACAGCGACACCGCGGTCTTGCGGACAACGAGCCCCGTCATGCTCTCCTCCAGCCGCCGGAGATAATTCTCCCAGCGGGCAAAGTCCTGCTCCCCCGGAAACGCCGGATCCGCCGTGAGTTCCGCGGGCGGGTCAAAAACCGCGAGCTCCGCGTAGCACGCCGAATTCATCTCGCTCCGGGCATAACCGCCCGGTGTCACGCCTTTCCGGAAATAATGATCCGAGCACAGCACGCTGGCCAGCATCGAAGCCATTCCGGCGGCCGCGCTGCGCACATTACCGGTCCGTGCCCCGGCATTTGTATTTGTATTCTGTTGAGGGTCTGTACTATTGTCTGATGTAGACGGTCTCGTAATCATAAACATATCCCAGATCTTCCCTTGCGCGCCGCTCGATGTATTCATCCGTGTCAACGGCAGCTTCTTCCGCCTTGATATCCTCCAGGTCCTGCTCCGCTGCCGCCAGTTCCGCGCGGATCTCCCGGCCGCGGTTCACGTTGTCGTCAAGGGTCTTCTATTGATTTACGAGCATAAACACGAGGTAAACGGCGATCGCCACAAAGACAATGTTTCTGAAATTGAATATTTTCTTCATGTAACTCTCACCTCGTGCCTTTTCTTTAGTCTGACAATGCGGGACTCACGCGCCGGTACACCGCTCAATGCGCCGAACCCCGTATATAGTATTATAATCTAATTGTTTGCAGTTGTAAAGAGTTTTAAGTTTTAAGTTTTAAGTTGAGGAATCGCCGGCGGCGATGAATTCACGCTCGATGCGGTCACCGCCCTTGCAGCGTGTGAGATTCGCGGCCGATCAGGCTGCACCACAACTTATAACTTGTAACTTGTAACTTATCACTTATCACTTATAACTTATAACTTATCACTTATCACTTATCACTTTTAACTTTTTAAGCTTTAAGCCCAGAATTGTCCCTATCCCCGCCAGCACCACCGCGGCAACAATGATCAGCGTGACCGTCAGGTACGGAAACTCTTCGTTGCGGGTGGTAAAGTGGAAGCAGAACCGGCCGCCCGGCGCCGCGTCGCCGTCCGTGTAGAGGGACATGATATCGCCGTCTGCCAAGTTGTTGTCGCACCATTTGAAGTTGAACTCCAGACGTTTGCCCGGACCCAGGTCCAGCAGATTGCGCGGGATGGTGACCTGGAGCACGTTGTCCGTCACCGAATAATCCATATATCCCACGGTCTCCCAGTTCCAGCCGCCCGTGCTGCGCTCCAGCACCAGGCCACGGCTGTCCGGCGCCGTACGGTTCAGGATGTATTCAAACTCCTCCCAGTCCTTGGAGTCCGCGGTGGCAACGCGCGTATCCAAAAGGAGCCGCATCCAATTGCCGCTGTCCGGCGCGGTCAACGCGTCTGTTGTTTCCACGAAGAAATACAGATTCTTGCGGTCGTACGACACTTTGGCCGTGATGATGTCGTTGCGGACGCCGTCGTTGACGTAGTGCGTCGTGGCCCAGCCGTCGGCATCGCGGTCGTAGCGGCCGCCTGCGTAATGGTTGTAAGTGACGATCGACGGATCGTTCCACGCGTCCAGCGCGCCGTGGATGTCAATGCTCTTCGACACCGCCTGCACATCGTACGAAGACGCGCCTTTGAAGCGGCGGATGTTGGCGACCAGCTGATAATAATAGTAATCCTTCAGCGCCCCTTTGGAAGGTTCGCAGTCGCGGGAGTTCTCGTCATCGCACTGGTCCGGGAAGCCATTGGCCACGCCGCACCATTCTACGTTGCGCCCCATGATCCACTCGTTCCAACCGGTGACGAATATGATCTGCGGATCCACCGACAGCGCGTAGTCCCACTGTTCCTGGAAGTTGATGCCGTAGAACTTGGAATTTTCCATATTGGTGCTGCAGACGATCTTCCGACCCCGGTACGTGTACGAATACGAATAATTGCGGTCCATCGAGAAGCTGCGGCCCATGTTGTGCGCGCCGTTCTGCGCCGAGAGCACCATATTTTCCCAGTCCGCGTTCATACATGTGCCCACGGTGGTCATTTCCACCGAACCGTCTGCGTTTTTGTACAGCGCCTGCGGATAAACGTGCAGCCAGCCCCAGTACTGGTCGGTATTGTTGCCGCCGAAGTACGACGCGTCGCCGCCGCGGAACGTGAAGAACTGTGCCATCTCTGCCTGCCGCTCGTCCTCGAGATCCAGTCCGGAATTGTGCGCCATCACCAGCGGCTTGCCTTCCCAGTAGAACCACAGATCCTGGTACAGGCCGGGTTTGTAGATTTTAGTGTAGACCTGGTACAGCGACGAACGCGTGTTGCCCGACCAGCCGAACTGCATCATAAAACCGACCTGCGGCGTTTTGATGCCTTCCGCCCGGGCTTCCGACCAGACTTTCAGCAGGTTCATGTACGCGGGTTCCCAGGTGTAGTCGCCGTTGGTGCAGTCAAACAGCACGAAGTCAACGCCCGCATCCGCCAGCAGCTCCGCGTGATTGCGCAGCACATAATCATCCAGTTCGGTGTAATAGCCGTACAGCGGTTCATTCCAGAAATACGCGCCGGCGGGTTTCCAGGCCTCGTGGTAATAGTCATTCTTGGATTCGGGGTACGCTTCGATGGTGTTGTTGACGTTGTACGGCACATTGCTTGCAAAATTGTAATGCCAGGTCCAGTAAAAGATACCGACTTTTTTGTTGTTCGGTTTGCCTACGTCTTTGCTGGAAGGCAGCGTGCGGCCGAGGCCGTCCACTGCGGTCCATTTGGTGGGATCCACGCCCATTTGCGCGATCGCGCTGTCCTCCGGCACCGTCCATTCCGGCGGCGCGGTGTGGTACACCATGTCTTCCTGCTCATTGGCGTGCGCGAACAGCCGCGATACCGGTTCGGCGGCAATTATTTCGCCCGGATACGACCCGTAGACGAAAATGCCGTTGTCAAAGCAGTTGATGCCCAGAATGCTGGGCAGGTAGCGGTCAATTCGCACATTGCTGCCTTTCGTGACCGTACAGACCAGCAGGTATTCCCCCGCGGGCAGCGCGCCGCCGGACAGGCTCTCGAAATTCAGACCCACCGGCTCTCCGGCGTTCCAGTTTGCGGCAGTGCCGGAAATCAGCACGTCCCCTTCCATACTCAGCCGAAGATTTTTGTCCCAGCGGTACAATCTGAACTCTGCGGCAACATCGCCGGCGCTGCTGAACTCCAGTCCCGCGAACACCACGGGCGCGACCGTATGGAACTGCATCTGGACCGAATCGCCTTCGTTCATGTAGAGCGCTTCGGTCTTCGGGGAAACATCGTACGTCGGAAACACGGTCGCCGGTTCGGCATAGCTTTTGTGCGTGTCCCCGGGCAATACCGCGGCCAGCACCAGCAGCACCGCCAGCAGCGCGCAGAACAGTTTGCGCAGCTTCCGCACCGCGCCCGCCGCCTTCGCGCGCACGATCCGGAGCGGCTGCCCCGCCACCGCGAGCCGTGAATACAGTTTATATCCTTTTTCTTCCACCGAATGTTCCCTGCCCTTCCGCACGAAGGATGTCAGCACGCCCAGCACCCGTTCCTCCGGAACATTCCGTTCGCGGGCGGCGCAGTTGTCCCCCAGAATATCGTAACCCTCCGGCCGCACCTTCACCACGCGGTGAAGCACGTACTTGTCCGGAGGGCGTTTAAACAGCACTACATCGTATTTTCTGGCGCGTTCGGCGCCCTTTTTGCGCACGGTGAACAGATCGCGGCCCTGCTTCAGCATCGGCATCATGCTCACGCCTACATTGGAGTAAGTCAGGCTGCCGTTTTCAGCGAGATATTCTTCGATCGATCTGCTCTCAGCATCCATTTCCCTGCAAACAACCGCGTTCCGCTCATTCGCCGTCGATGGCGCCCACACTGCGCAGCTTGGTCAGCACGGTGCTGACGTCGGCGGCGATCCGGTCCCGCGGCGCGTCGTACTTTTCGAACAGGGCGTCAACGATCTGCTCCTCGGTCACTTCGTTTTTCAGGAGGTCAATAATATCGCCGGTGGTGCCGTTGCCCCTGATAATGCCTTTGAAGGCCGTGCTGTCGGTGCTGACAACGTAATATTGCCCGCCGCTCATGTGTGTTATAAAATTCGGATTCAGTTTCATCGGTTACGCTCCTTATATATCAGTCCCGCATTCCCTCGTATGCCGTTCGCGCGGCGTCGGGATCGAGATTGCAGCTCATCGTATAGAGTTTCACGCCGCGTTCGAACGCGTCCAGCAGATCCAGCGTCGCGGCCAGCATGCCCGGGTCCGAGGGGCGGTATACCTGCCTCAGCAGGACGGGAAACGCGTCTTCCCGCGAAAGAGGGCGGACAAAGTTCTCTTCGCCGCGGGTCAATACGCACAGCGCCTTCAGCGGAAACTCCGCGTTGCAGCCCAGCCGGTGCTTGCCGTTCCAGGGGTTGCCGCTCACGAACGCTTTGCCGCTTTCGGCGTCAATACGGATAAACGGCTTGTCGTCGTTGACCATCACCACGCGCGGCCCGAACGCCTTGCGCCAGAAGGACGCGTGAGTGGATTTGCCCGTGCCGCTGGGAGCGGTGAACATATAGCCTTCGCCGTCCATTGCCAGCGCGGAGCCATGCATCAGAAACCGGCCGGTGCGCGGAAGAAACTCCGCGATCTTG
Source organism: Clostridia bacterium (assembly GCA_017620915.1). GTDB lineage: Bacteria > Bacillota > Clostridia > UBA1212 > UBA1255 > UBA1255. Next base: position 10,801 of record JAFZSK010000017.1, read on the forward strand.
CGGAATATCGCCGTGATCTCGTAATAGCCCATGCTAAAAGAGCGTCCGATCGCCTCGGCGCGCCGCCGTTCCGCTTCGAGCTCTTCGTCGGTGACGGAGATCACCGCGTCGGGACGTATCGCCGCCGGTCCGGCAGCCGCTTCGGTCTCCGAGGACAACGGCAATTCCACACGGTAACCCTCGCAGAACCGGTTCATCGCCTTGTATCTGTGCTGTATCTCAAGCGTCAATCCCGACGCGGTCAACCCAAAGCTGTCCATTTCCTCTCCCGCCGCTCTCCGCTCTCCGGAAAAGCGGCTTTAGTGTACTATAAGAGGGCGGAAAAGTCAAGATTTGACCAACAGGAACGCGCCGGCGGGAATGCCCGCGGAGTTGCAGAGGTTCAGTTGATCGCCGAAGAAGTATCTGGTCTTTACGTTGTACGCGATCCCGAACAGCGGCGAAGACGCTTCGATCACCACGGTATCGGGTGAAGCGATCCGGCCGGTGATGTCGCTGGACACGCTGCCGTTCATTGACAGCCGCGTAAAGCCGCGGACAACATCGCTGCCGTCAATCGTTTTGAGCCCGTCGCCCACATTCTTGTACTTGATCGTAGCCATCGTGCCGTCTTCAGAATATGTCACGGATTCCACGATCGGACCGGAGGCGTTGTCCAGCGTGATCCCGCCTTCCCCGTTGAACGCGCACGCGATCTTGGCCGCCCGCAGCGCCTGCTCGTACTTGCAGTTCGGGTGGAGGCTGTTCCAGTACGTAGTGTCCGCCCACAGGTCGCTGGATTGGATCTGGAACAGGTTGTCCGCCATCATCACCATGCTGCCCATTTTGCCGCGGATGTAGCCCACGTCCATATACGCCCAGGTGCTCGTGTAGCCCGCGGGGGCGGTATACATAGTAGGAAATTCCACAAAGTATACCGGGAAGTCTCTGTTGTTGGTGTTGTGCGTGCCGCGCATATATTCAACGTACGCCGTGAACACTTCGCCGTAGCGGTTCGCTTCCCGGCCGGAGTAGTCGCTCTCGCCCTGGTACCACAGTATACCGGCAATGGGCATCCGCGCAAAGGGCGCCATGAATTCGTTGTAGAGGAAGCGGCCGTGGTCGGCGTTGACGCCGGTGGTCACATAGTAGCCTTTGGACGAGTTGTATGTATCGGTCTTGAACCGCTCCGCCACGTCGTTGCAGAGGAACGCGCCGAGGGGCTGGCCGTTGCCGTCGATCTCGATCATGCCGATGGGCACGGTGCCGCCGGTGAGCTGCACGTAATTGCGCGCGAACAGGTAGCCGATGGCGGAGAAGCTGGCGATATTGGACTGCGTGGCGATCTTCCAGGTGTTGGTGCGGGTCAGGTCTTTCGCCTCCTCCGCGGTGCCGCGCTTCACGGAGGTGTTCCGTACGTTCTGCGTGTTGTAGTTGATGCGGATCGGCAGGTTGTAGTCCGAGTTCCGCGGGCAGCGCGCGGTGTCGCTGCTGTCAACGAACGACCAGTGCGCGTTCATATCGTACGCGGCGTTGGACTGCCCGATCACCATGTACACGTCGCCCACCAGCACATCGTGCAGCACGACTTCTTTATAATCGCTGAAAATGCGGATATCGTTGCCGCTCGCCGCGTTGGCGCTGAGCGCATCATTGAACACCAGCATCCACTCGCCGTTCTGTATCGTGGTCTCTGCGGTCTGGCCCATAAACGTGCCCGTGATCTTGCCGCCGTTGGCCGAGCTGTCGGCAAAACCCCAGATCTTTACGAGCTCGCCGCGCTGCACGACCATATTGTCCGAGAACACGTTGGCAACTCTGAAATCCACCACTCCGGGCGTCGGCTCCGGCGTAGGTGCCGGGGTCTTCGTCGGTGCGGGCGTCGGGGTCTTCGTGGGCACCGGCGTGGGCGTCTTTGTCGGTGCCGGCGTTGGAGTCTTCGTGGGCTCCGGTGTGGGCGTCGCAGTGGGTTCCGGCGTCGGCGTCGCGGTGGGTTCCGGCGTGGGCGTCGCAGTGGGTTCCGGCGTGGGCGTCGCAGTGGGTTCCGGCGTGGCGGGCTCGGCGGTAGCGGGGACGTCCGTGGCGGGTTCATCGGTGTCCGGCGGCAATTCCGTTGCCGGCACTTCGGTGGCAGGCTCGGCGGTGGCCGCTTCGGGCGTCGTTTCACCGGGCGTCAACGTCCCTTCCGCCGTCGGCTCGATCACTACCGTATCTGTTGCCGCCGGCTGCTCCGGCGTTTTATTGCCGCACGATACCGCAAAGGCGCCAACCGCCGCGATCAATATCATCACGACCGCCAATACGGCTGTGGATCTGAAGCGGGAACGCTCTCGTTTTTTCATTTAAAGGACCCCTTCCGCGAAAGAACAGTAGTTCTGCAAATTGACGCATTTTTCGCTGCGCCGACCGCTTTCTGCATGTATTTTACAACAAATTGAAAGAATTTTCCACTGGAAATAAGGCGGGCTGCGTGAAAAGGCTGCCCGGCGGGGTTGTGTCAGCCACAACTCTGGTTTTTGCGTTTTGTGGCTGACGGATCGGAGGAGGGTGTCAGCCACAACTAGGGAGCTTGGGGTTTTGTGGCTGACGGATCGGAGGAGGGTGTCAGCCACAACCCGAGAGTTTGGGGTTTTGTGGCTGACGGATCGGAGGAGGGTGTCAGCCACAACTAGGGGTTCTGGCACTTTGTGGCTGACGGATCGGAGGAAGGTGTCAGCCACAACTAGGGGTTCTGGCACTTTGTGGCTGACGGATCGGAGGAAGGTGTCAGCCACAACCCGAGAGTTTGGGGTTTTGTGGCTGACGATAATAGAAAAAGAATCGGCGTAGGCCGAAATCCTTTCTTTCCTTCTTTTCGGCCTCCGCGAAAAGGTTGAGCGTAGGCCGAAACCCTTCCTTTCCGTTCTTTCGGCCTCTGACGACCCCTGCAGCAACTCCGAAGCGCCATATAACAAGGCCAAAAACAAAGCTCAGATTGCATTCTTGCGCCGGGTATCGTATAATTGACCGTAGCGCAGGCAGATCGCCGAGATATCGGCGCCATTGACCGCGGCAGCCATCGGCGCAAGCCGGCGGCACCGCCATTGACCGCGGCAGCCATCGGCGCGCCTCACCGCAAACAGGAGGAACGACAGCGACATGAGATCCGACATCATACACGTAAAGAGCGACGGCACAGGGATAGAAGAGGCGTTGACGCAGGCGGAGCGCGTCGCGCGGTATAAAGGGCTCGCGAAGAAGCCGACCATCCATCTGCGGCTGCTCACCGAAGAACTGATGGGCATGGTGAAAGGCATGACCGGCGTGCTCGATGCCGAGTTCTGGATCGAGGACGTTGACAACGCCTTCCAGCTCCACCTCCGCACCGACACCGCGATGAACACCAAATTGCGGCGGGAATTGTTGTCCGTCTCCACCAGCGGCAGCAACGAAGCCGCCAAAGGTGTCACCGGCAAGATCCGCGAACTGTTCGAGAAGGCGCTGGAGCCCGCGGACAATACATTGACCGCCCCCTACTGCACCGGCTGGACTTTCACCGGCGCGGACAACGCCGCCCCCGGCATGATCACCTCCGGCGTCTGGTCCTTTAACAGCTACAAGGAATCCGTCCGGGACAACGCGGACAACGCCGAAGCCCGGGAAGCCTGGGACGAACTCGAAAAATCCATAATCGCTAACCTCGCGGACGAGGTCAAGATCTGGATCCGCAACGGCCAGGTGGAACTCACGGTCTTCAAGAAGATCTGAAGCTGAGCAGCGCTTGTCGCGGCGCCAGTTCGCTCTAAAAACCGCCGCGCGACCGCTCCCGCACTGCATTTCCGCCAAAAAAACACGAAAAAATCTGCAAAAAACTTTAAAAAACAGCCTGGAAGGGCTGTTTTATTTTATTTTTATATGTTATAATAGAAGCACAAAATCCCTTAGGAGGTATATTATGAACAAAACAGAGTTAATTCAGGCAGTAGCAGCTTCCGCCGGCGTGACCAAGAAAGTCGCCGCTGACGTCGTAAACGCCACTTTCGATTCCATCAAAGCCGAGCTGGCCAAGAAAGAGAAAGTTCAGCTCATCGGTTTCGGTACTTTCGAAGCTAAAAAGCGCAGCGCCCGCCAGGGTATCAACCCCCGCACCGGCGAAAAAGTTAAAATTGCCGCTTCTTACGCTCCCACTTTCAAAGCCGGCAAAGCTCTGAAGGTCGAGGTCAACAAGAGAAGACGCACCACCAAAAAAGCGTAATACTTTTTGATCAATCTACCGCCCTTGTCGGCGGCGGTCATTGAAAGCGGAGCTCCGGCTCCGCTTTTTAATTTGCAATTTTATAAATTCTGTGGTATTCTATCTATTGTTAAAAATGCTCCCCCGCCCCCAGCGGCGCGCATTTGCATTTTTATTTTATTGATTGAATTGACCGGGGAGGAATACAGTTTGACTGAACAAATTGACGGCGCGATGTTCGTTCATATGTTAGGCGAAGGCACGCGCAACCTCAGTGCAAACAAGCAGCTTGTAAATGACCTGAACGTGTTTCCGATACCCGACGGAGACACCGGCGATAATATGCTGATGACGATCTCCTCCGGTTTCGAGGCGGTCGCGGACGCGGACAACGAGCCGCTGGAAACGGTAGTTGACCGCGCGGCGCAGGCCATGCTCTTCGGCGCGAGGGGCAACTCCGGCGTCATCCTTTCAAAAATATTTGCGGGCATTGCCGCCGGTTTCTCCGGCAGCGGCAGCAAGAGCGCCGGGATCCACGAATTCGGCCGCGCCCTTTCCTGCGGCGTAAAAGAAGCGTACAGTGCGGTGCCCGTGCCCGTCGAAGGCACGATGCTCACCGTGTTCCGCGAAGCCGTGGAACGCGCCAACAACGGGCTCAAAGGCGACTGCTCCGCCGACGAATATTTCAACGTATTCATGGACGAGATAAAAGAATCGCTGGACCGGACGCCGGAGCTGTTGTCCGTGCTGAAAGAAGCGGGCGTCGTTGACAGCGGCGGCGCGGGCATCATGTTCATCGTGGAAGGCATGGTCAAAGCGCTGCGCGGCGAGCACAGCGACATTGACAGCCTGCGGAACGCCGGCAGCGGCAACGCTCCCCAGACCGCCGTCACGGACTTCGATAAATTCAACGAAGACAGCGAACTGGTGTACGGCTACTGCACCGAGTTCCTGCTGCGGCTGCAGCGCAAAAAAGTTGACCTGGGCAACTTCGACCTTTCGGTCATAATCGACTATCTCAACGCCGCGGGGGATTCCGTAGTGTGCTTCCGCACCGGCAGCATAGTAAAAGTCCACGTGCACACCTTTAAGCCCGGCGAGATCCTCAACAAGATGCAGGAATACGGCGAATTTCTCACGCTGAAGATCGAAAACATGACGCTCCAGCACAACGAGAACACCCCCGGCAGCGCGCAGGCGGAGGCCCGGAACGGCGGGGCGCCGTTGACCGTGCCCGCCCGCAAAGCGCCGCATAAAAAGTTTGCGACAGTGACCGTTGCCAACGGCAAAGGGCTCAAGGAAACCTTCATTTCGCTGGGCGTTGACGCCGTGGTCGACGGAGGCCAGAGCATGAACCCCTCCGCCGCGGATTTCCTCGATACTTTCGCGCAGCTAAACGCGGATCACATCCTGGTATTCCCCAACAACGGCAACATCATAATGACCGCCCGTCAGGCCGGCGAGCTGTACAAGGACGCCGCGGTGCACGTGGTCAACACCCGCACCATCGGCCAGGGCTACGCGGCAGTGGCAATGCTGGACATTTCCTCCGGCGACCCCGATTCAATAGTGGCCCAGGCGGAAGAAGCCGGAATGGCCGCCGTGACCGCGTCGATCTCTGTTGCCAGCCGCGACGCCGATATGAACGGCGTATGCGTGCGTAAAGGCGACTTTATCGGCTTCGACGGCGAGCGGGTGTATGTTGACGACCCCGACCGCGAAAATGCCGCCTACCGCCTCGCAGAGGCTATGGACGCGAACGGCTTTGACGTCGTGCTGGTGCTCAGCGGCGCCGGCGCGGATCCCGAAAAAGCGCAGGACCTCACCGCCCGGCTCACCGCCCGCTTCCCCCGCACCGAATTCATCCTCATAGACGGCGGCCAGCCGGTCTACGACTACATACTCATTCTCGAATAACAGCTCACCGATTAAGGAGGCACAACATGCTGGTTCTCTACACCGACACCGATACCGATATCACGCCGAAGCTGGCTGCGGAATACGGGTATAAACACCTGATCAGCATGCCGTACAGCGTTGACGGCCAGACGGTATACCCCTACGAAGATTCCGACGAATTCGATTTCCACGCGTTCTACGACATGCTGCGCGCCGGAGCGCTGCCTACAACCAGCGCCATCAGCGAGCTGAAATACGAAGAGTATTTTGAGCCGGAATTCGCCGCGGGCAACGACATCCTCTACGTGCACTTCTCGCGGGCAATGACCGCCACCTTCGACGCCATGGATAAAGCCGTGGAGCGCCTCAAATCGAAGTACCCCGGGCGCAAATTCTATGAAGTCGACACCATGGGCATAACCATCTGCAGCTTCAACCTCTGCCTGGAGATCGGCGACCTGTACAAAGCGGGCAAGACTGCCGAAGAGATCGTCGCCTGGGCCAACGAGGAAGTGCTGCATTTCGGCACGTATTTCATTGCCGACGACCTCAAATTCTTCCGCCGCAGCGGCCGCGTCAGCGGACTCAAAGCCACCATGGGCACGCTGCTGGGCGTGCGTCCGCTGATCTACATGAGCCCTGAGGGCAAAATGGTCAGTCTCGACTCCGTGCGCGGCCGCCGGAAAGCCATCGAAAAACTGGCGGACCTGATCACCGAGCGCGGCGAGAAAGTTGAGGAGCACCGCGTGGTCATCGGCAACACCGACGCCCCCGAACTGGTGGCGGAGATGCGCGAAGTCCTCAAAGAGCGCTTCGGCGATCAATTGAATCTGGTGGAAGTTGTCACCAATCCCACCGCGGGCAGCCATTGCGGCCCCAACGGCCTCGGCCTCTGCTTCCGCGTCAGCAGCAGATAAGGATGGTATCATCATGATCAAGCTTATTATCGATACTCTGGGCGGCGACAACAGCCCCCTCGCCAACATCGAAGGCAGTGTCAGCGCACTCCTCGCCCATCCCGACCTGTACGTCATCTTCTCGGGTGACGAAGCCGCGATCCGCGCGACGCTGGCGGAACTGGACTTCACCGACGAGTCCCGCTACGAGATCCTGCACGCGCCCGACGAGATCACCGGCGAGGACAAACCCACCGATGCCATCCGCCTGAAGCGCGAGAGCTCCATGATGAAGGGCATCAAGATGCTGCGGGAGAACGACGATATTGCCGGCATGGTGTCCACCGGGGCAACGGGCTCGCTGGTCGCCGCCGCCACCGTCCGCATCGGCCGTATCCGCGGCCTGATCCGCCCCGCGTTCTGCCCGGTGTTCCCCACTATGGCGGGTACGCTGGTGGGCGTGTGCGACAGCGGCGCCAACGTTGACTGCACCCCCGAGCAGATGCTCCAGTTCTCCGTCATGGGCAGCCTTTATATGAAGTACGCGTTCGGCGTCGAGAACCCGCGCATCGCCATGCTGAACATCGGCACAGAGACGGAAAAGGGCGACGTGATGCACAAGGAGGCGTTCAAACTGATCTCCGCCGCGCACGGCGACAATTTCGTGGGCAACATGGAAGGCCGCGACCTGCTCTCGGGCAAATACGACATGGTGGTGGCGGACGGCTTCTCGGGCAACGTCATGATCAAGACCACCGAAGGCACCGCCCTCCAGCTCCTCAAGAAGATCAAGGAGGACATCTACTCGCGCGGCATGTACAAGTTCGGCGCGCTGTTCATGAAGAAGATGTTCGAGGAGGAAAAGGAGTTCATGAACTACCAGAACTACGGCGGCAGCGTCCTTCTGGGCACCGAGAAGATCATCGTCAAAGGCCACGGCAGCAGCAACGCCACCGCGGTACGAAAGTGCATCGAACAGGCGATGACAATGGAAAAGAACAACCTCAACGACAAGATCGCCGAGCGCATCGCCGACTTGTACAAGGCACAGGATAAATGACACCGATTTTCGAAGGAGGATTTCAAAAATGTTCGAAAAAGTAAAAGATATGCTCATCAAACAGCTCAGACTCAAAAACGTGGAGATCACGCCTGATTCACGCATCAAAGAAGACCTCGGCGCCGATTCACTGGACGTCCTCCAGATGCTGATGACGCTCGAGGAAGACTACGGCATCACGATCCCCGACGAGAAGCTCGCCGAGTTCAAGACCGTTGCCGACATCGTCAATTACTGCGACCGCCACGTGAAATAAACTCTCCGGATTTCCGGACATCCTAACATCATGACAGATAAGACAAAAAATGCGTCAACGCGCGATTATGTCTTATCTTTTTTATATTCAATGCAGAGCGGTCAATATTACCGGCCCTGTCCACTTCCCACTTTCCCGTGCGACAGCCACAAAGGCTTTATTATCAAAATGTGGCTGATGATTTCCCGCGCTGCGTCAGCCACAAAGACAGAATTTTCAGATTGTGGCTGACGATTTCCCGCGCTGCGTCAGCCACAAAGACAGAATTATCAGATTGTGGCTGACGATTATCCGCGTTGCATCAGCCACAAAAGTCGAATCTGCGAATTGTGGCTGACGATTTCCCACGCCGCATCAGCCACAAAAGCCAAATCCACAAATTGTGGCTGACGTTTTGCCGCGCTACATCAGCCACAAAGACAAAATCTTCGAATCGTGGCTGACGACCAGACTCCCGGAGGCCGAAATAATCAATAGAAGGTATTTCGGCCTACGCCCTCCCTAATTCTACTCAGGCACTAAATCTAATTCCCTAATTCCAAAAAGAAAAAGGCCTAATTCTATTCATAGTCTAAAGCCATTACATGCTCGCCGTCTCGTTATTGCCCGCGGAGCGCAGCACGGCTTCGCGCAGTTCGTCGAAGCGGTGGTAATTGGCCGGATCGGAAAAGATGCGCCACTTTAAAACTTCGCCCGCGGCCAGAAACTCGCGCAGCTGCGTGGCGGAAATATCCACCGTCTTGGGCACGTAGAGTTCGCTGATGGCGGGGTTGTCGTCGAACCAGCTGATCCGGCGTTCTTCGCGGCCCGTCACGAACAGTGAAGGCGGCGTACCCAGCACTTCTGAAGCAGAGGAGTAAACATAATTGCCCCAGGCGGGCACGTTGCCCACGCCCAGATCCGGCAGCGGCGCGATAATCAATCTGCCCCGCTCTGCCTCACGCGGGAAGATCTCCGCGATCACGTCCCGGCGCGTCTCGTAGGACAACGGATTTTTCGCGGTCCCCGCCTCCTGCGACGAGCCGATCAGCACCAGCACGCGGTCGCACAGCCGGAGCGCCGCCCGCACGATATTGCGGTGGCCGATATGAAAGACCTGGAAGCGGCCCACGATCAGGCCGGAGGCGTACGCTCTCATCCTTCGATCCTCCAGAGCCCCGGGTCGTACCCCGCGATGGGCTTGCGCTTGAACGCGCTGCCTTTTATTTTTGCGTCGATCTTGGCTTTGACCTCCGGTTCGGCGGAACCGGTGCGGAGGTAGTTGTCCAGCTCGGCGTAGCGGAAGCCGAACGCGTCCTCGTCGGTGCGGCCGCAGAGTCCGTCGGACGGCGCTTTGACCACCAGTTGCACAGGGATCTCCGGCATCGTGAGGCCGATCGCCACCACTTCGGAGGCGGTCAATCCGGCCAGCGGCGAAAAGTCGCCCACCGCGTCGCCCCACTTGGTCTCCCAGCCGATCATGGTCTCGGAGAGGTTGCAGGTATGGGCCACGCGCCCGTTCAGCGACTGGGACAACGCATACAGCGTACTCATCCGGATCCGCGGCGGCAGGTTGTTGCGGGTCTGGGCGGATATTGTCACCGGCCGCTCCTGCGTTTCCGGCGCCTCACCGAGGGAGTTCAGCACGCCGGAGGTCGCGGCGTGGATGTTGACCGTGTACCCGCGGATCCCCAGCGCTTTGATCACGTTGCGCGAGTCGTCAATATCCGGCTGCACGCCGTCCGGCATCATCACGCCGATCACGCGCTCCGGCCCCAGCGCCCGGGCGCACAGGGCGGCAACTACCGTGGAATCCTTGCCCCCGGATATGCCGATGACCGCGGGAGACTGCGGCCCGTTGACCGCGAACCAGCCGCGGATCCACTCGACGATCGCGTCCCGCTGCGCCGCGGCGTCAAAAGCCTTCCGCGCGTCGTCAATTACGTCGATCTGGCAGCTCTGCATCGTTGCCAGCGCCGCTTTGTGCAGCTCCGGCGTCACGCCCGCGCAGCACGCCGCGTCCACTTTTATGACGGAATTCGGGAACGCCGCCCGCAGCAGCAGCGCGTTGGACACCACGCAGATGTCCGTGCAGAGCCCGATCACTTCAAATTCGATTTCTTCCGGGTCCGTATCCGCAAGCTCGTTTTTCAGCTCGTTCACCGCGTCCAGCGCGCCGAAAGTGTACTTTTTGACCGCGACGTACCCCTTTTCTTCCAGCGCCGCGCGGACAACGGCGTTGACCTTGTGCCCGTCGCTCCCGTCAAAACAGTGCGGCACGGGCAGCTTCCGCCCTTCTAGCGTTGCGGCGTAGGTCTCCGCAAAATGCGTGTCCAGGGTGGCAACGATCCGCTCCCCCTCGAACGCCCTGATCTTCGCGGCCACCGCGGGCAATATCCGCTGCGCCTCCGCGGAGCCCAGCGACCCGTCAACAAAGTCATTCTGCATATCGATCACAAATAAAAAGCGTTTCATAGGTGGTACCTCCCGGAGTCAAAAACACGGTTCTTGGCGCATGCGTCAATGCCCGCATCCGTCTACTTATACCACCCGGTGCGGGGGTTGTCAATAAAAGGGCCAGCTACAATTCAGCTCCGATTATCCAAGGTAACTCGTTTAATTGTATATGATATCCCCATCTTCGCAATGAACGGTATAGTAATACGACATTCCTCTATCCCAGCCATATTCAAATCTATACCCTTTCCAAGAGTCTATTGGTCCCAAATAATAAATATCTGTAATTCCGCATCCTTCAAATGCCGATTCTCCAATATCATAAATCATCCCAGGAATAGTAATACTCCTAAGACCACTATATTGGAAAGCATATCTATAGATGTAATTAATCCCAGATGGTAATTCAATGTGTTCAAGTGATGTACAGCAATAGAAAGTATATTCGCTTATTGATGAAATATTGTTTGATAAAAATATATCAGCAAGACCGGTGCAATTACTAAAAGCGAATTCCCCTATATTAAGTACGCTGTCAGGAATTGATATTCTAGTTAAACTGGTACATCCTTGGAATGCATATTTTTTTATTCTTGTAATACTTTCCGGAATTGATACGTTAGCAAGGGAGGAACAATCTGAGAACAACCATTCTTCAATAATTGTAATTGAATTTGGTAAAGAAACACTTGTTAAAGAGTGGCAATTTGCGAAAGCATATTTACCAATACTGATCACACTGTTTGGTATTGTAATATTTTTAAGGCTGTCGCATCCGACGAATGCGTATTGCTTAATATAGCTAACACTATTTGGAATAGCTGTTAATTCTTTACCGTTGATTAAAAGGGAAGCATTACTTATACACGGATTTGAGTTGATATCGTCAAAAGTAATATCGCACCAGTTTTCTATAGATCCATTATATTTTACTTCTTTAATATTATAACAATTCCGGAATGCACCAGTCTGTATATATGTAACACTTTTGGGCATTACCACACTATTAATACAAGCACACCCTTGGAAAGCAAATTGTGATATGGTATTCACCCCATCAGGAATACATAGTTCCCCATTAAAAACAAGAGATGAGACAACAAAATTGTTGATATTAGAATAGTCGTAAAAAGAAACCCCACACCAGTCTGCAACAGATCCATTGTAGGTCACCTCATTGAGACTTTCACATCCAAAAAAAGCATTTTGATATATACCCTCAATGGTTTTAGGCAATGTAATCTTTTTAAGATTAGTACAATTCCAAAAAGCGTTTTGATGAATAGTGGTAGCTCCTTCTGGAATAGTTACACTTTCAATACAGGAAAGATTACCAAAGCCTGATACATCTGTTATTGGTTTTCCATTATATGTATCAGGAATTATTAGATTCTTTTCGTTAAAATTCTCCCCAGGAGATACATAATATCCTTTGGAATCATAATCATATCTAAAAACCAAGTTGTTGCTATTCGGCGTCGGCGTAGCAGTTACTCTCGGCGTTGGCGTCGCCGTCGGCGTCGGTGTCGGCGTCGGCGTCACTCTCACTGTAGGCGTTGCCGTCGGCGTCGCGGTCGGCCGCATAGTCGGCGTCGCAGTTACCCTATTCGTCGGCGTCGCGGTTACCCTGCCCGTGGGGGTCGCGGTCACTCTGTTAGTCGGAGTAGGAGTAGGAGTCGCGGTCGGATTCGATTTGCCCGTAGGCGTTGCCGTCGGCGTCGCGGTCGTTATAATTGTCGGCGTCGCGGTCACCCGGACCGTAGATACCGCGGTAGATTCGAGCGTGGGAGCGGGAGTGTCCGTTGCCTGCGCGGTGCCGGGAATATCCGAAATCGGGTTCTCAGGCGTGGGCTGTGAGGTGGCGTTTGCGTCGGGCGTTGACGTTTCCTCAGGCAGGATGGTGTCCTCCGGTATTTCGGTCAACTCCGGGCCGGTCGGTTCGAGAACGGTCGCCGGGGGCGTGGCCGTTGCGTCGCCGATCAAGACCACGTCTGTTGCCGTCGGCGTGTTCGCATCGCCTTTACCGTTCCGGGCGATCAGTCCCAGCACAACACCCACTATGCCGAACAGCAGCACGACCGCCCCGACCGATACGATTATCGGCACGATCCGCTTCTTTTTCTTTGACTCTTTTTCCGGCACTTTTTCGCTGTTCGCCGGTGCATCTAAACCCGGTTCTTTTCCCGAAGGCGCCGAGGCGTCAGTATTGGCGAACACTGTCTCTTCACCATCGGCTCCGGTACCCGCGAACACGGTTTCTTCACCGTCGGCACCCGCACCGGAGAATACCGTCTCTTCACCGTTGGCACCCGCACCGGAGAATACTGTCTCTTCACCGTCTACGCTCGCGTTGACGACCGTGTTGACATCGTGCGCCGCCGGCACAGGCGCGACGGTGAACGTGCGGTCCTTGCCCGTCAGCCCGCGGATGAGCTCCCGGACCGACTTGTACCGACCCTCGGTGAAAATGCTCATTCCTTTCAGCAGCGCCGCTTCACACGCGGGGTCAATATCGATCCCGTATACCGACGGCGCCTTCATCTCATCGCGGTAGGCGCGTTCGGTGGCATCGTCGGGCGTTGCCCCCGTGATGCATTTGTATACGGTGGCGGACAACGCATACACGTCTGTCCACGGCCCCTGCTCCCCTTTGCGTCGGTATTGTTCCTCCGGCGCGTAGCCGTGCTTCAATATAACGGACATGCTCTTACCGCCGCCGTCGGACGCGCGCGCCGCCCCGAAGTCGAGCAGTTTGACCTTGCCGTCCACCGTCAACATTATATTGTCCGGCGCGATATCCCGGTGGATCAGCCCCTTGGCGTGCACTTTCTCCAGCGAGTGCATCACCGGCATGAGCAGTTCCACGGTCTCATTGTACGAGAGCTTGCCCTTCCGCTGGATATACGCCTTGAGCGTCTCGCCCTCGAGGTATTCCATCACGATGTAGGCGGTGTTATTCTCCTCGAAAAAGTCCAGCACGGTCACGACGCCGTCTTCGTTGTTGAACTTGGCCAGCGTCTGCGCCTCTTCCAGGAACCGAGCGCGGCCTTTCTTGAAGAAGGATTCTTCGGTCAAGTCCGACCGTTCCGTGACCGTGGACGACATGGTGGCAACACGCTGCACATAACCGAACGGAAAATACTCTTTGATGGCAACTTTCAGACCGAGCACGGTATTGACGCCAATGTACGTAATGCCAAATCCGCCCTCTCCCAGCGCCACGCCGACAACGTACTTGCCGGCCAGCACCGTCCCCGCCTGGAGGCGATGCATAGGCTCAGCGCCGCGGAGGTTTCTGCCGCACAGCGGACAGACCTCGGCGCCTTCCTGGATTATGGACATACAGTACTTGCAATACTTCATTTATAGCCTTTTTCGTTACTGCCTTGTAAGTGTTTTCTCTTCATTCGGTTCTAACGCCCAATTTTAGTAGGCGCAAAAGCGTGACATCTTGTTGCATAATTCTCTTTGTGAAATCACTACGGTGTTCCTTATGTTTTTAATAATAGTTTAAAGTAATTAAAAAATGCTTTTTTCTGTTATTGACTAGTTGTAGTGTTATTCCCAGCTCTCTCAATAAATAATAGAAATGCATTCATCGAAGAATATAAACTGTCTTTTCTTTCTATCACTTCTTTTATATCTTCCTCAGATAGGCTGTGCACGATACAATCTCTAAGTTTTTTTGCGGATTTTTGCCCTCTTTTTTTTGATCCACCAAAGATAGAGCCGAGAATATGATTATCGATTTCATACCCGAACTTATTAAATGCCGCAGGAATAGACTTCATTGTAAGTTTAATATCTTTTTCATCAAATTGGTTTTCTTGTATTTTTTTATAGTACTCTAAAACAGACTTGCAAGCAATTTCGCACAAGAAAAACTTTGATAGAAATTCATCTTTTATTGACATATATTGCGAATTAGATAAAACAGACTGCGCCATCATATACTTCTTATATGTAACTTGCTTTACATATTGTGATTTTGGTTTTCGTTTTGCCATATTAATCAATACACCTTAGTTTGGCATAGAAAGTACACGTGCCGTCTTCCCGCACCGAGACCACTTTCCTTTCCAGATGCATAACAGTAAAGCGCTTCCACCCTTTGTGCAGCACACTGTTATTGATAACGGCGTTCATGTTTCATTACTCTCCAAAGTATTTTCACATGTTGAGTTCTCTCAACTTATTGATTATTTTAGCATAAACGTGACTGAGAGGCAACTTAAAAAGGTGCGAATGATCCTCAGGAATATCTCAAACGCATATATTACGGGGTTATATGCCGGAAACGGCAGACCGTCTATTTGTGGGCGGTTGACGCTCGAATAAAAGTAAAGGAGCACAAAAACATGGAACCGGACGAAGATTTTGATGAAAATTTCCTGGAAAAATTAAAGCGAGTGGTGAATGAGATGAGGAACGAGGAACGGGTTGCCATCGTCAACCCGGAGGAGTACCGCGTTGCCGCCGCGGCCATCGACGAGATCACGGAGACGCTGAACCGGCACACGGACAAGGAATCGCGGCCGTTCTACAAGGTCAGCTACGACACGCTCTGGGGCACGTCGATGGCGTTCGATATTCAGTTGCACGAATACGACGTTGACTTCACCGGCCGCGAGCTGAAGCGGATCGCCGAGCTGCTGCCGGACGACTGCAACATCCTGATCCTGCCGCAAAAAGATTACAAGGCGATGATTCAAATCACGTTTCACAACGTCCGGAGCGTGTTTCCGCTGTGAAAGTGCGAAGTCAATTTAGAAATCGTCGTCGTTGCCTTCGTTGTCCCAGTCGTCAATGTCGTCAAAAATGTCGTCGTTGTCATCGTCAATGCCGCAGCCGGCCTCCAGTTCCTTCTCTTCGTCTTCGAGGATGGAGTCCAGGATGAGGAAATCCAGCAGATTGTGATCGCCGTCGCCGTCAATATCCGGCACAAACCCGAAAAGATCGTCATCGAACATGTTTCGCACCTCCCCTGCGCGCTCAAGCATCAGTCTACTATATAGTCTATGCAAAACGGCGATTGGTTGCAAGTGAGCGGACGGCAACAAAAAAAGCACGCCGTAGCGTGCTTGTGATGTATGACCCCTACGAGAATCGAACTCGTGTCGCCGCCGTGAAAGGGCGATGTCTTAACCTCTTGACCAAGGGGCCGAAATAGCGGCGGTGAGATTTGAACTTACGACCTGTCGGGTATGAACCGAATGCTCTGGCCAACTGAGCTACGCCGCCATTGCCGACGCTGAATTCAGCGCAGCTTGCGTATTATACTCTAACGAACCGGCGATGTCAATATCCTGTAAAAATTTTTTTGGCTCGGCGGCGGGCGCGCCGGGGACAATGCGGAGCGTAGGCCGAAACACCTTTCTTTCCATCTTTTCGGCCTCCGCGAAGAGGCTGAGCGTAGGCCGAAACTCCTTTCTTTCCATCTTTTCGGCCTCCGCGAAGAGGCTGAGCGTAGGCCGAAACACCTTTCTTTCCATCCTTTCGGCCTCCGCGAAAAGGATGAGCGTAGGCCGAAATCCTTTCTTTCCATCTTTTCGGCCTCCGAGAAGAGGCGTCCTCCTCAAAGAAGCCGCCCCGCAAGATGAATATAGACCTTTGCCGAAAAAAGTAGTATACTATCAGTAATACAGGCTAACCTGAGTTTAACGAAGGAGCAGAAATCCGGATGAAAGAATGCTTTATCGGGCTGGATATAGGGACCTCGGCGGTCAAAGGGGCGCTGGTCACAACGGAGGGCGAAGTGCTGGGTGTTGCCGGCGCGCCCTTCGTGTACAGAATTGAGGAGGGGGCGAAGGTCATTGACGCTGAGCCGTTTGTGGACACCTGCCTCGGAGTGATAAAAGAGCTTGCGGGGAGAACGGAATTGACCGTGAGCGCGTTGTGCTCCTGCTGCGCCAGCGGAAATCCGGTGTTTCTGGGAGAAGAATTGACACCGATCACGCCCATAATCGGGTGGCAGACGCAAGTGGCGCAGGAAGACCTGGACCGGGTGTACACGGCCGAAGAGCAGGACGCGTTTTACCGCATTGTCGGCTGGCCGCTGGAGCACGGCATGCCCGCCGCGAACCTCGCCTGGGTCAAGCTGCACAAACCCGAGATCCTCGAAAAGACGCGGTTTCTCGCCATGAGCGCAGAGTATCTGAATTATCAGCTCACCGGGCGCTGGGGCCTCTCCCACTCCATGGCCACGCCGTCGTTCCTGGTGGTGCAGGAGACCGGCGAATATAATCTGCCGCTGCTCGCGAAGTTCGGGTTGACCAAAGAGCAGGTGCCGCCCGTATACGACAAAGGCACCGTGCTGGGCACGGTCAAGCCCGAAATGGCGCAGAAACTCGGGCTCAGCGCTCGCACACAGGTCGTGCTGGGGAGTTTTGACCATCCGTCCGGAGCGCTCGGCGCCGGCGTACTGGAAGAAGGCGATCTGCTGCTCTCCTGCGGCACGTCCTGGGTGGAGTTGTTCCCGGTGGCCACGCGGGAGTTTGGGCTTTCCACCGGCGGGCTCGTTGACCGCTTCATGCTGAACGGACCGCCGTACTGCGTGATGGAATCCGTAGCCTCCATCTCCGAAAAGATCGACGCGCGCCGGGAGCATTTCTTCGGCAAAGTGCCGCATAAAGTGTTCGATGCGTACGTGGCGGCCGGCGTGTCCGGCGCTCACGGGCTGCGCATCGACTTCACGGACCACGACTTCGCGCGCGCCGAAGGGCACAGCAAAGAGGATATTGCCCGCGCCATCATCGAAGGCGCCGCACTGCTGTTCAAGGACAATCTGGCCAAACTGGAACGCTCCGGCCTGATCGCCCGCAACATCACCGCCATCGGCGGCATCACCAACTCCCCCATCTGCACTGCCGTGATCTCGGAAGTGCTGGGCCAGGAGATCAAGGTGGTCAACGGTCAATCCGCCGGCGCCGTGGGCTCCGCGCTGCTGGCGGGCATCGGCACAGGCTGGTTCGCCGGCGAGCGCGAGGCGTTTGCGGCAATGAAGGCGCACCTGGATAAAGCCGCGGAAGAAGCGGCCGCAATTGCCGCCGCTAAAGCCTCCGCCGAAGCCGCGGCCCGCGAAGCGTTCCGCATCGAGAGCGAGTGCATCCGGGAAATGGCGGAAGTATTTGACCCCGCCGCGTATCAAAAGGCCGTGGAGCTGTTGATCGCCGCCCCGCGGATCGGCGCCTCCGGCTGCGGGCATTCCGGCATATTGTGCCAGCATTTTGCCCACCTGATGTGCTGCATCGAACAGCCCGCGAAATTCATCTCCCCCGCCGAAGCAGTGCACGGCGGCACTGGGTTCCTGCAGGCGGGCGACGTATGCGTGCTGGCGTCCCGGGGCGGCAAGACCGCGGAACTGCTCCCGATCATGCGCATCTGCCGCGAGAAAGGCGTCAAGATCATCACGATCACTGAAAATCTCGACTCGCCTCTGGCGACCGGCGCGGACGTGGTCCTGAAGCAGCACGTCAACCGCGAAACGGACCGCTACAACTGCCAGGGCACCACGTCGTCAACGGCGCTCGCCGTGATCTTCCACGTGCTCCAGACGATGCTGATCGAGGAGACCGGGTTCCGCAACGAGCAGTTTGCGGTGATACATCCGGGAGGAGCAGTGGGACAAAGGCTAAACAAGAAGTGATAAGTGGTAAGTGACAAAGAGAAAATGAATATATAAATCGGAGGGAAACAAATGGAATTTAAGGTTTATCAGAAAGAACTGGAACTGCAGTCGCGGGGCTGGGTGCCCACGTTCCACGATGTGTCGAAAGAGGTGCTGGAGATCGTCAAGGCGTCGGGTGTGAAGAACGGAACGGTGGCAATTGCCTCCCACCACACCACGTGCTCGGTGATGATACAGGAGTGTTCGCACGATATTGACAGCTTTGACCTGGAATATCTGCAGCACGACCTCTTAGACATCATGCGGAAAATGATCCCGGATTTCGCCGAGGAGCATCAGTACCGCCATCCCGGACCGATCCACCTGCAGTTCGGGCGCTACGTCAACGAGCCCGGCGACTTCACCAGCATGAACACCGACGGCCACCTGCGCTCCGTGTTCTTCGGCCGCAGCGAAGTCATGACCATCAAGGACGGCGAGCTGGACGGCGGAGAGTTTGCGCATATTTATTTCGTTGACTGGGACCACGTGCGCGCGCGCCGCAGACAGCTCAATATCACTGTCATGGGGACCACGGACGACGTGGAAGACCGCAAATGGAACGGCGGCGAAGTGATCAACACGCTGCACAAATACACGGACGAAGAAAAAGCGTACGACGAGCATTATACGCTGCAGCAGAAGCGTTGACCGCGTGACGCCGGTACGGAAAGGAGGCGCACCGTTGACCAACAGAGAAAGAGGACTGAATATCCTGCATTTTAAGGACGTGGACAGATTGCCCGCGGTCCACTTCGGTTACTGGCCCGAACTCCTCACCGAATGGGCGGCGCAGGGCAAGATCCCCGCGGAACTGGCCGTGGGCAACTACGACGGCAGCGACAAAGAACGCGAACTCGACAAGCTGATCGGCTGGGATTTCAACTGGTTCCACGTGACCGGCTACGTCCAGTCGCTGTACCCCGCGTTTGAGACCAGACTGCTGGAGACGCTGCCGGACGGTTCGCAGCGGGTGCAGAACAGCTTCGGCGTGATCGAGCGCGTCAAACCCGGCGTCACCTCGATCCCCTCGGAAGACGATTATCTGCTCAAAGACCGCGAAGCCTTTGAAACACTGTACAAGCCGCGGATGCAGTACGCGCCCGAGCGTGTGGACACCGCTTACTACAGCAAGTTCAACGATCTCCGCCCCTGGGACGTTCCAGTAGGCCTGCATATGGGCTCTCTCTTGGGCGATATCCGCAACATCACCACCGTCAAAGGCATGAGCTACCTGCTGTACGACGAGGACGAGGAGCTGTTTGCGGACATCGTGGACACCTACGCCGAAATGCAGTACAAGTGCACGAAAAAGATCCTGGAGACCGGCGCGAAGTTCGACTACGCCCACTACTGGGAAGATATCTGCTTCAAGAACGGGCCGCTGCTCTCCCCCGCCAAATTCGACGAATTGTGCGCCAAACACTATCGGAAGCGCAACGAGCTGTGCCACGAGTACGGCATTGACATCATTTCCCTCGACTGCGACGGCGTGATCGACAAACTGATCCCCACGTGGGTGCACACCGGCGTCAACACCATGTTCCCGCTGGAAGTCGGCGTATGGGGCGATCAGTTCGAACCCGCGCGGCGGCAATTCGGCAACGAAGCCCTCGGCATCGGCGGCATGGACAAGACCGCGCTCCGCCGTGACAAAGCGGCCGTGGACGCCGAGATCGAACGCCTCAAACGCCTGGTGGCGCTGGGGGGCTTCATCCCCTGCCCCGACCACCGGCTGATGCCCGGTACCAAATACGAACTCGTTCAGTATTACGCTGAAGAGATAAAGAAAATCAGACTGTGACGGAGGAATCGCCATGGACAACGAACTTTTACAGGAAATCTCCCTCAACCTGCAGCGCGGCAAAGCCAAAGTCGTCAAAGAACTGGTGCAGCAGGCGCTGGACGCGGGCATTGCCCCCGAGACCATTCTGCGCGAAGGCATGCTGGACGGCATGAACATCATCGGCGAGAAATTCAAGAACAACGAAGTGTACGTGCCGGAAGTGCTGGTGGCCGCCCGCGCCATGAATATGGGTACGCAGGTCCTGAAACCCGCGCTGGAAGCCTCCGGCGTGAAAGCTACGGGCAAAGCGTGCATCGGCACCGTGCAGGGCGACCTGCACGACATCGGCAAGAACCTGGTCAAAATGATGCTGGAAGGCAAAGGCCTCGAGGTCATCGACCTGGGCACCGACGTTTCGCCCGAGACTTTCGTGCAGACGGCGATCGACGAAAACTGCCAGCTGATCTGCCTCTCCGCGCTGCTCACCACCACGATGGACGTGATGGGCGATGTGGTCAAAAAGGCAGAGGAAGCGGGCATCCGCGACAAGGTCAAGATCATGATCGGCGGCGCGCCGGTGGATCAGGCGTTCTGCGACAAGATCGGCGCGGACGTGTATACGCCGGACGCGGCCAGCGCAGCGGACGCGGCGGTGGAACTCTGCCGCGCGATGTGCGAGTGAGGCGGCGGCAATGGCAATTGACGACGTATTTGCCCGCTTAGAAGCGCTGGCGACCGGGCTGGGTGCGTACCGCGCGAAGGTGATCCCCGTTGACCGCGTGGAGACCGACGTGTCGTTCCGCGAGCTGTGCGCCAAAAACGTCTGCGGCAATTACGGCAAATGCTGGACCTGCCCGCCGGACGTGGGCGAGATCGACGCACTGATCGCGAAACTGCGCTCGTTCGAATATATCCTGGTGTACCAGTACGTGGGCACGCTGGAGGACAGCTTCGATTTCGAAGGCATGATGGACGCCGCGCTGAAGCACAACGAACTCACCGCCGCGGTCCGCGCCGCCTGCGAAAAAGAGGCGTTCCGTGACCGGCTGTATCTGTGCGCGGGCGGCTGCCGCATCTGCCCCGTCTGCGCTAAAAAGACCGGAGAACCATGCCGTCATCCCGGAGAGGCACTGGCCTCTCTGGAGGCGTACGGCGTCAACGTCTCGCGCCTCGCGGCCGCTGCAGACATGAAGTACATCAACGGCCAGAATACGGTCACGTACTTCAGCGGCGTGCTGTTCAGTATCTGACTTTTACATCTGTTTAATATGGACGATACCGGCAATTCCCGCACTTTCACCGCCCGCATCGGCGACCGCGCGTTTCCCCTCTCCCACGGCCAGAGCCTGGGGAGTTTACTTCAGTCCGCGGTGCCCGGGGTCGCGTCGGCGGCAATGCCCTGCGGCGGCCACGGCAAATGCGGCAAGTGCAAGGTGCGTGCGGCGGGAGCGCTGTCCCCGGTAACGGCGGCAGAGCGGCACTTTTTGACGGACGATGAACTGGCCGCGGGCATGCGGCTGGCGTGTCAGACTTTCGCGGAGGGCAACGTCGAACTGACGCTCCCGGACGCCGAACGCGCCGCGCGGATAATTACCGACGGCGAGCTGCCGCAATATTCGCTCGCGCCGGGTTTTTCAGCGTACGGCGCCGCGGTGGACATCGGTACTACGACCGTGGCGGCAACGCTCTACGACGCCCGCGGCACCCGGCTGGCCCGGGCCAGCGCACTGAACCCGCAGCGGCGCTGGGGCGCGGACGTGATCTCTCGCATGGAGGCGGCGCTGGCCGGCGAGGCCGCGGAACTGGCCGCGGCGATCCGCGCGGAGATCTGCGAATTGCTGACTTCGCTGGCGGCGCAGGCGGGGATCGGCACGGAATGCATTGACGGCGCGGTGATCACGGGCAACACTGTAATGCTCCATCTGCTGGCCGGCGTCAACACCGAACCCCTCACCCACGCCCCGTTTATTGCCTCCGAACTGTTCGGCCGCACGCTGCGCGCCGCCGAGCTGGATCTTTCCCCGCTTTCCCCGGAAACGCCGATTTATCTGCCCCGCTGCATCGCGGCGTTCGTGGGCGCGGACATCACGTCGGCGCTGCTGGCCGCGGAAGCATATTCAGCCGGGCACACGGAACTGCTTACGGACATCGGTACCAACGGCGAAATGGTGCTCAATATTGACGGCCGCCTGCTGGCCTGCTCCACCGCCGCAGGGCCCGCGTTTGAAGGCGCCGGCATCAGCATGGGCATGGGCGGCAGCGCGGGGGCGATCGACCGGGTATATCTCGCAGAGGACAACAGCGAAAGCCCGTTCAAGGTGCACGTCATCGGCGACGTGGCTCCGGTGGGCATCTGCGGCAGCGGCCTGATCGACGCGGTCGCCTGCCTGCTGGAGACCGAAGCCATTGACGAGACCGGGTTTATGGAGGACGCGCCGGCAATGTTGACCCCGCCGGTCTGCCTGACGCAAGACGATATCCGCGCGGTGCAGCTGGCCAAAAGCGCCGTGCACGCGGGCATCCGCACACTGCTGAAGACTGCCGGGCTCAAGCCGGACAATATCGAAACTTTATACATTGCCGGCGGCTTCGGCAATTCGCTGAACGTGGACAACGCCGGGCGCATCGGCCTGATACCGGCCGAATTGACTTCGCGCGTCAGGTCCGTAGGCAACGCCGCCCTCGCCGGCGCCTCACTCATGCTGCTGTCATTGACCAAACGCGCCGAGTCCGAAGCGCTGGCAAAAAAAGTCGAGGTCGTGGAATTATCCAACGACCCCGTGTTTGCCAATGAGTTTATGGAACAGATGATGTTCCCTGTCTAATTTACCCGTTCAATGCCCGCTCCAGCGTGTCGCCCAGCAGTATCCGCACCGCGTGGATGTAATTGTCATCCTTCGTGTACGTCACGACGCTGGTGGTGATGCGGTGAATTATATCGTCCACCGCCTCGCGGCCCAGTAATTCTTCCAGCATGCACAGCATCTGATAGTCCTCGATACCGTCGCGGATCGATTCCAAACGCATCGTCGGGATCGGTTCCAGCAGGTCAAACGCGTAGCCGCTGTACACCAGCATGCCGTCGCCGTAGCCACCGCCGCCGGTCCAGGGGGAAGAGCCCCAGTAATTGACCTTCCAGTAGTCGATCGCCCAGTAAAGCAGGCCCGTGACATCCAGCATCTTCAGCTGCCAGATGCTCGTGATCGCCTCGGTGCCGTCGGAGGTCAGCTGCCAGTTCACGTAGGGCTGCGTGGGGTTGATGGCAATGTATGCCCACAGCTCGTCGCCCGCCGCTACGCGCGCTTTCATGCGCTCTGTGAAGGTGCCGTATCTCAGATCCTGCTGCATGCTCTGCACGGAAGCCGAATTTTTAACGAACATCAGGCTGCGCGGCGTGAAGGCATCCAGTTTCGGGCACCAGATGTTGACCGCCTGCTGCATGTAACCGATCATGTCGATGTCGGATTTTTCAAAAGTGGTAGGTTGGCCTGCGGAGGTCAGGTCCGGGTTGCGCTCGAACGGCACGGTCATGCGGAAGTTCGGCGTGTTGGCGCGGACGCGGTTGGCGGCATCCAGCAGTTTGGCCAGGTCATCCGCTACGGGCGTGCGGCCGCCGGGTTCGTCAACGGCATAATAGAACACTTTGTCCATCCAGTCGGGCCAGACGCCGTTATTGTCATCTTTGATGCTCATGTCGAGGTAGGTCCAGCGGGTAGTGTTGATGCGCGGATCCTGCATCTTGGCCGCGGCGTAGCCGGAGGTCAGACCGTGCGGCATATCCATGATATTGATGCGGTATTTCAGGAAGAAATCGTAGTAAATGCCTTCAATATCCATCTCCCGGAGATAATCTTCGGGATATTTGTCGTGGTTGTAGGAGCTGTAAATGTACGACGCCCAGTTGGCGAACGCCGTGCGCAGCTCGGTCTCTTCGGTCAACGCGAAGTTCCACACTTTTACGGCCACAGACGCGCGCTTCACTTCTTTGCCCGTGTCATCGTCGAAGATGTGGACAATGGAGTTGTACGTTCCCGCGGGCGTATCCGGCGAGGTGGTCAGCCGGATCACGAAGCCCTGAGTCTTGCCGGAGGCAACGTCCCGCGCCCCGGTATACGGCGGCAGCGCGTCCGGTATCATGGAACCGCTGATATTGTGATAGTATTCGAAGCAGAGTTCGAACGGCACGGTGTGGCCTTTGCCGTCGCTGAATTCGTCAACTTCCACTCTCACCTTCATATCCCGGCCGGGGGCCACAAAGAACTGCGCGTTCTCCGCCTCGTTCTTGGCCATGCGGACGGTGTAGCCGGTGCGGGAGGTGTTGCCGGTCTTGTTCTGATAGATCTTTTCCGTGGACTGCTCGAACCAGAGCTTCACGCCGGCTTCCTCGTCGGGCGCGGTGAGCGTCTTATTGGCCAGCGGGTCGTTTTCCGTAAGTCCGTTCGCGGGCTTCAGCAGATATTCTTCCAGCCCCGCGGCGCGCATGGCATCTTCGTAATTGTCGTAGAACGCGATCTCGGAGATCGTGAATTCGGCGCCGTTTTTGGTATTGAGCGAAGACCAGTCGATGCGCATCGTGGAGAGCATGTCCGCCTTGGGCAATTTCGTACCGGTCATATCTACTAGCATGTAGTACCAGTTGCCGTCGGCGAAATATTTCGCGGTGGCTGAGTCGCCGGCTCTGGGCGAGTGGGTAAATACTTCGAAGTCGCCGTCGCAATTGCCGTCAGCTTTGAACTTGAATACCAGGTACGAACCGTCGGTACCCTTGAGCGGGTTGCGGCCGGTGAGCCGGCTGTACTGCGCAATGTTCAGCGTCACGTAGGGATCCGGTCCCGCCGCCGCGGTGCAGGTGAATTTGACGCCGTCATCGGCGAGGCTGACCGTGCAGTGTTTGACGTTGCCCAGCGTCGAGATCGTAGTGCTGTCCCAGGTGTCAAAAATATTGTCCGGGCCGGAAGGCGTAGGCTTCGGCGTAGCGGTGGCAGTGGGACGGGATGTAGGCGTGGCGGTGGGCTTCGGCGTAGCGGTCGCGGGCACCGGCGTTACGTTAGCCGTAGGCGTCGGAGGGACTGCCGTGCCGGTCGGGGGCAACGGTGTGCCGCTCGCAGGCGCTTCCTCAGTCGGCTCGCCGGTGGCGGGTCCGTCTGATGCGGGAATCTCCGTTGCAGGCTCGGCAGTGGCGGGCTCATCCGTCGCAGGTTCGTCCGTCGCGGGGATGTCCGTTGCGGGCTCGGCGGTGGCCGGTTCGGCGGTGGCGGGCTCGTCCGTCGCAGGCTCGTTGGTAGCCGGTTCGCCGGAATTGATCACGACCGGCTCTTCGGTGGCAACGGGTTTTTCCTTGACGCCGCAGCCGTACCCGGCCAGCAATGTCGTTGCCAGCATCAATACGGCCACAATAAGGGCAATAACTTTTTTAGTCCTTCTCATTACTCTTTTCCCCTTTTCGCTGATCCGCCGGCCGCCTCCGGCGCCGCGGTGCTCAGATAGGTTGATTATACCACTATATTGGGCAAATGGTCAACAGAGCACGCCCGTTTTCAGGTCTTTGGCGCCTTCTCCGTTTCAAGAAGCGGGGCGTGTTTCCACCCGCGTCTAGCAAAACCTCTTTTTTAGGCTGTTTGCTAGACGAGGGCTCCTTCTCTGGGTTATGTCCGTATAATGGTGTAAATTTAAAATGCGAGCCACTGCTCGATCCTGTATAATGAACTTGCACAACCAAAAGACAGGAGGTAATGAACAATGGCTCAAATCAATTTTACACTATCTGAGGAAGAAATTCTACA
>JAFZSK010000018.1 GCA_017620915.1 Clostridia bacterium
GAAAAGATACAACGGATTAAAACCGGATCTGCTGCCGCAACTAATAAAAATCGCGAAACAACAACTTACACTGCTTGAAGCTGCCTAAAACAATGAACTGTGCAGGATCGAAATTTACACACAAAATTGGACTTGACTCTTTTTGTTTATCCCGGGCGCCTTCTCGAGCCGCATCAGAAGGAAAAAAGTAAACAAAAACACCTTGATCAACCGGTTTTTGTTTATGAAGACGTTTGCAGAGCGGGTTTTGTATAGGAAAATGAGCGTGAAAGCCGGGATTTATAAACAAAAATGATCAGCAACATGAGTTTTTGTTTATTTTGACAGAAAAATCCCATGAAAAACGAGAATGACAGTCTTGCGATGTCGTTTCAATCCAGGGAATAGCTATTTTGAAAACTATACTCTTTTGTAGTATAATTATCTTAGCCGTTAATGGCTGGTAAACACAAACGAAACGCAAATTGCAGGCGGAGTTGTAGCACAATGGCGGAGATCGCCGGGACCGGAACACAAAAGAAATACGGGGCGAACCGGATAATAGCGTTGCTCACACTGGTGTACACGGCCAGCTACCTGTGCCGGTACAGCTACGCCACCGTGCTGCCGGAAATGGTGCGGGCGACCGGGCGGAGCAAGACCGAATTGTCCGTGGCCGTCACCTGTCTGTTCGTGTGCTACGGCGTCGGGCAGCTGATAAGCGGCGTGCTGGGTGACCGATTGCCACCGAAACGGCTGGTACTGGCCGGAATGCTCACCAGCTGCGTTATAAATCTCATCGTGCCCTTTACCGGCTCGGTGTGGGCGGTGCGCGTGCTGTGGTGCCTGAACGGCTTCGCGCAGGCGTTTTTCTGGCCGCCCATCGTTGCCATGATGGCCGCGCTGCTGGACGATAAAGGGTACGCCCGCGGCAGCGAATTCGTGTGCTACGGCGGTTATCTGGGCACGATACTGCTGTATCTGTTGTCACCGCTGATCATTAATTTGTGGTCCTGGCGCGGCGTGTTCGTGCTGAGCAGCGTGCCGGGGCTCATCATTGCCGCCGTGTTCCTGATACTGTTTCCCGACGTGCCCCCCGCCAGAAGCCGCGCGGAAAACAGCGCTGAAAACATCCTTGAAACCGGCGCTGAAACCGGGTCCGAAACGGGGTCTGTCCCCCGTACAAAAGGCACGATACGCGCGCTGATCTCCGTGCCGCTGCTGCTGATATTGCTCGCCATCGCCGCGCAGGGCATACTGAAAGACGGCATCACCACCTGGATGCCCACATACATTTCGGAGCTGTTCGGGCTGGATACCGGCAAGTCCATATTGACCGGCGTGCTGCTGCCGGTGTTCGCGATGCTGAGCATTAAATTAACCAACATTCTGTACAAGCGCGTGCTCACGAATCCGCTGGTGTGCGCGGCGGCGATGTTCGGCGCGGGAACAGTGGCGGCCCTGGGCCTGTTCCTGGTGAGCGGCCGTTCCGCTGTGTTCACTGTGCTGTTCTCAGTGCTGCTCGCCGGGTCGATGCACGGCGCGAACCTCATGCTGATCTGCATGATCCCGCCGTTTTTTAAAGCCGGCGGCAACGTCTCCGCCGCCTCCGGCCTGCTGAATTCTTTCGCGTATTTAGGCAGCTCGTTGTCCGCGCTGGGGCTGGCGGCAATGTCCGAAGCCCTCGGCTGGGGCAATCTGTTCGCGGTACTGGCCGGGATCGCAGTAGCCGGCGGCCTCATCTGCTTCGCGGTGCGCGGCTTTAAACCGAAAAATTCCTGAACTTGCCGAGCAGTTCCGCCGGCATTGTCCCCGAAAACCGGATGCCGTCTTCGCGGTAGTCCTCCTGCTCAATATTGCCCGCGCGCCGCAGTTCCGCGATCAGCGCCCCTTCCGCGTACGGGATCAGCAGTTCGAAACGCTTGGCGGATCCTGTAAAATACCGTTCGATCAGCGCCGCCAGCTCGCCGAGCCCTTCGCCCGTGAGCGCCGACACCCGCACCACTTTGCCGTATGTATGCCGCGTGCGGTCCGACAGATACACCTCGTCCGCCTCACCCAGCCGGTCGCATTTGTTCAGCACCAGGTACCGGGGCCGCCCGCCCGCACCGATCTCGTCCAGGATGTTCTCCACGGCGTCAATGCACTCATCGCAGTCCGGCGCCGAAGCGTCAACTACATGCAGCAGCAGATCCGCGTACACCGTCTCTTCCAGCGTGGCCTTGAAGCTCTCGATCAGGTCGTGGGGCAGTTTGCGTATAAATCCTACGGTGTCTACCAGCAGGAAATCGCGGTCGCCTCCGTACTGCAGCCGCCGCACCGATGTGTCCAGCGTAGCGAACAGTTCGTCCTTCACGAATACGTCCGCGTCGCAGAGGGCGTTGACCAGCGTGGATTTGCCCGCGTTGGTGTAGCCCACAACCGCGATCACCGGCAGATTGTTGCGGCGCCGCTCTTTGCGCAGCACTTCCCGCCGCGCGCTCAGCTCTTTTAATTTGGCTTCCAGAATATGGATCTTGCGGTTGATGTGGCGCCGGTCGGTCTCCAGCTTGCTTTCGCCGGGACCGCGCGTGCCGATGCCGCCGCCCAGCCGTGACAGTTCGATGCCTTTGCCCGTGAGCCGCGGCAGGCGGTATTTCTGCTGCGCCAGTTCCACCTGGAGCTTGCCCTCCGCCGATTGGGCGCGGGCGGCGAAAATATCCAGTATCAGTGCGGTGCGGTCGATCACGCGCACGTTCAGCGCATCTTCCAGGTTGCGGATCTGGGACGGCGACAATTCGTCATCAAATATCACCAGTTCCGCGCGGTTGGCTCGCACGCTCTCTTTTATGCGGTCAACGACGCCGCTCCCCAGATAATACTTCACATCCGGCCGGTCGCGGCGCTGGGTCACGCGGTCAACGGCGACCGCCCCCGCCGTCTCTGCCAGCTCCGCCAGTTCGTCCAGCGCGTGCGCGTCGCCGCCGACGACGGCGGCTTTTTCGGGTATTGCCCCCGCCAGCACCGCCTTCTCCCGGCCCGCGGCCCGGAGCTCCGACTGTGCGTCCTGCGCCCGCAGCACGCTCTCGATCTCCCGCACCCGGTCTGCCGCTTCGCCGGAACGGTACAGCCGCTCGAAAGAGTACGGACCGAAACGCAGCGCGTTTTCCGTATCCTCCGGATCGATCAGATACACGCTCACGCCGGTGACCGCCGCGCCGTCCACGCCGATGGCCACCATGGCATCCAGCCGGCAGCGCCGCAGCGTCTCCAGATCCTGCGCCGAAGCGGTGTACGTGCCGTTGGGGTGGGTGTGCAGCAGCCGTGTGCCGGACAGGCCGCGCTGTTTGCCGTCGTTCAACTGGGTGTCCACATGCACCGCGTCCCCCACGGAGATCTCCCGCACGTAATTGCGGCGGTCCAGCACGAACGCGATCTCGCGCCCGGTCTCCCCGGTGAACTTCGCCATAGCGGCGGTCAATTCCGCGGGCACATACTCCCCCGGCCCGCACTGGCAGCCCAGGTACTGCTCATATTCCCGTATTAACGCGGCCTTCAGGCCGTCGGTGTTGCCTTTGATCTTGTCTGCCATATATCCTCAAAAACTTCAGTAAAGTCTCAGAACAGCCGTTTTACCGTGCGGCGGAGCGGGATGACGTTGTCCGCGGTGAACGCCGGATCACCGGCCTCGAGCAGTTCGGCGCACAATTCTTCCGGCACGACCGAATACACCACCGGTACGCCTTTGAGGGCGCCGAGGGCAGTTGCCTCCGCGTACCCTTCGCGGACCAGCGCAAGGCCGGTCTCGTCCAGCAGGTTGGTGTTGTTGACGATGCCCGCGCAGGGCACTTTGGACACCGCGCCGATCTCGTCGTATATCTTTGCCGCCGCCTCCGCCGTTTCGGTAAACGGACGCCGCCGGTTCAGCACGAAATACCGGTAATTGCGCCGGGTCAATATATCCTCCGCGTAGCAGCCCACCGCCCGCGCGCCCATATCGTCGCCGCCGACGTCAATGATCACGTCGTACGAATCATCCCGGATCAGCGCGCCCATTATAGCGGGCAATGACGGCATATCCACGTTGGTATTGGCGTACAGCGGCACCTCCACGCGGATGTCCAGGGCCTCCAGGAACGCACGGGCGTCGGCGGAGCGGAAGAACGGATTGACGATGTCCATATCCAGCAGCGCGATCTTGTGCTCCCCCGCCGGGTCCCGCGCCAGATAGCGGTTCCGGAGGAAGCGGGCAAAATTGACCGCTGCCTCGGTCTTGCCGCTGCCGTAATGGCCGGTGAACAGGTATACCGCGGTGCCGCCCGCATAGCCGGACCCGCTCATTTCGCGCTCACCGTCCGTTTCTTTTTGAATATCACTTCGCGCTGCACAAAATAGCTCAGCAGGAACAGCGGCAGGTCAACGCACAGTTTGCACACGATCCCCGGCCAGCCTAGCAGGTCGCGGATCAGGTACGAACCCAGCATGCCCAGACCCAGTATGATCAGCCACAGGATCGCGTAGCCCACCGCCTGCCGCACCCCCGCGGACTTGAAAACGAAGCGGCTGTTGAGGAGGTAGTTGACTACACCGCTCAGCACCCGCGCGGCGAAATACGACGCGGGCACCGCCAGCGACGGCAGCGGCTTCCCCCAGATCAGCGGGCACAACGCGTATAGGAACAACGCGTACAACAGATAGTCCACCAGGAACGAGATCAGCGATGCGCTTATAAATTTTAATATCTGGCTCAGCACCCGGAGCGAGTCGCGCACGGGATGGAAGTGAGAGCCCGCGTTGTTGTCAATGTAGATCGTCTCGATGGGCACTTCCACAAAAGGCATGCCCCAGCCTTTGAGCGCCAGCAGCATGTTCATTTCGTACTCGTACCGGTCGCCCTTCAGTTTGAGCATGTCCGGGATCGAATACGCCGGGATGCCCCGCAGTCCGGTCTGTGTATCGTGGATCGACAATCCGGTGGCGAGTTTGAATGCGCCGCGGGTAAAGCTGTTGCCCAGCCGCGAACGGAACGGGATGCTTTCTTTGTCCTGAAACCGGCCGCCGATCACCAGCGCCTCGGGATTCTCCCGGCAGGCGTCGGCGACTTTCTTCAGGCTCTCCAGCGTGTGTTGACCGTCGGAGTCCGCGGTGATGACCCAGCGCGTATCCGGAAAGCGTTCGGCGATGGCGGCGAGGCCGGTGCGCAGCGCGGCGCCCTTGCCCCGGTTCTGTTCATGATGGACAACGGTATACCCCAGTTCCTCGCACGCCGCGAAATGCGCGCCGCACTTTTCCGGGTCGCTGCCGTCGTCCACAATCAGCGCCTCAAGACCCGCGTCTTTCAGCTCGCGGGCGAAGGCGGTCAATTTATCGTCCGGCTGGTACGCCGGAATGAGAATCACAAAATCCATGGTCAATGCCGCTCCCTTTGTCAGTTCGGCAGGGTCAATATTATTATGCCAGATTTGCCGGCCCGAAGGACTCCGGCAGCAGGGCACTCAGTTTGAATTCGCGGAGCGCGTTGGCCGCGGTGCTGCCCTCCGCGCCGGCGCACAATACGGTCAGGTCGCCGAACTCGCTGAGGGCCTGGCGGCAGATGCCGCAGGGCGAGATGGTATTGTCCGCGCCGCACACGCAGACGGCAACAAACTCCCGCTCCCCCGCCGCCAGCGCCGCGCCCAGGGCCACCCGCTCCGCGCAGGTGCCCGCGCCGTACGCCGCGTTTTCGAAGTTGGCGCCCACATATATCTTTCCGGAGGCTGCCAGCAGCGCCGCGCCGACTTTATAATTCGAATAGGGCGAATATGAATTTAACCGCACCGCCCGGGCGGCCGCCA
>JAFZSK010000019.1 GCA_017620915.1 Clostridia bacterium
GCCGTTGTACGCACGGATACGGACCCGGCCGCCTTCCCCGCTGTACGACGCGATGAACGTGAGTTCGATCTGGTCGCCGCACTGCAGGCCGTCAATATCCGCGGACGTAAAGCCGGAAGCAACGGAACCGTTCATCTTAATATTGGCAACTTCCACATCCGCGTGGAACGGCGCCAGGTATACGGTGCCTTCCCAGGAGCCGTCGGCGTTGACCGACTTCAGCAGCCCGGTGCCGATCGTGCCGTTGTCGGAAGGCCGGCTCATCTGAACGATATCGAATTTGAGGCCGTTGCCTTCATACGCCGCCGCGCCTTTGGTGATGCCGGT
Organism: Clostridia bacterium; assembly: GCA_017620915.1. Classification (GTDB taxonomy): domain Bacteria; phylum Bacillota; class Clostridia; order UBA1212; family UBA1255; genus UBA1255. Next base: position 328 of record JAFZSK010000019.1, read on the forward strand.
ATTGACCGTGCGTGGCTGGTTCTCCTCCTGCAGCGTGTTGATCGCGTACTCCTCGCCTTTCTTGGATGACTTGTATTCCGGCGAATTCGTATCCATCGGAATGATCATGTGCAGGAAGCGCACGCCGTGGCTCCACATGTATCTGAGCTGGTTCAGAGCTTCATCGCGGCTCGTGGTGATGGAGCCGTACTCGCCCAGCGTGATGTTGGTGTGGCCGGCTTTGTACGCCTGATTCAGGAAGTTGTTTTCATCATTATAGAACAGACCGTAACGGGTGCCGCCGTACGCGGTGCCGCAGACCGTGACCGCCTCGATGGGTGAAAGCCGGGTGTCCGCCTCGCCCAGGAAGCCGGATACCGCGTCGCCCTCGGGGATCTGGTGCGCGTTGATGGATTCCGGCGGGAAGCCGGCCAGCAGCGCTTCGCGGTACGCTTCCATAATGCGTTTGTTGACTATGAAGCGCGTGTAGAGCGACCACTGGGTGAAGAAATCGCTGCCGCCGTAGGTGTCCCACTGACCGCGGCACTCCGACGGATCGTCCTTCTTGGGATCGTAGCGCGGTGCGTCGAATTCGTCCTCATTGGCGAAATTCGTGCCGAAGCGTTTGTTGATATTTTCGATGCTGCCGTACAGGCTGAGCAGGTATTCGCGGAAGCCGCGGATCATGTACACATTGTAGTCGCCCACGGAACCCGCGACGTTGATCTCCTGCTCGTGTACCGGGGATACCGCGATCATTTTCTCGGGCTCGCCTCTTGAACCGCGGAAATCCACCGCCAGTCCCTGCAGATAGCTGCGCAGCGGGTAAATGCGCATTTTGTTCATCTCGAGGATGCCGTCGGCGTAGGTGCCGATCAGGAACGCGCTGCCCAGTTCCAGATAATTGACGGAGATATTGTCGCGGCCAATGGAGCCGTACAGCACGTTGCCGTCGCGGTCAACGACTTTAGACAGCGTCTGCGTGGCGTTGTTGGAGTTCCAGCGGTGCGTGAAGCAGGGCTCCCACATGTGGTAGCCGTTGTGGAACACGTTAGACTCGTTGAAATTAATGGACCACTTTTTATACGTGTTGCTGTCCGAATCGGTCAGCAGTTCACGCGCAGTCTCCGGCTTCTTCAGCTTGCCCAGTATCGGCGCCGCCAGGTCGGTGCGCACATGATGGAACGTGCCGTTGTCCACGTAGCCGTTCGCGTTTTTCTTGGCGAAGGATGAGTAGAACCGGTTCTCGCGCCAGCCCACATTGAGGCGGTCGGCGGTGCCGGCCCCGGCCGCAAAAGTATCCACGTACGAGAACATGCCGTCGGAGACCGTTACGTTGTACCGGCCGTCAAACGCGGAATCGTACACGCCCGTCGCGTTTTCAGGCAGTTCGAACGGCAGCGCCTGCGCATTGCCGGCATTGGGATCCAGCTCGTATGCGGTGCGCGCGCCGTCGGTGTACACCAGCAGACGGTCATTGCCGTCGCCTTTCCGCACGGAGAACACGATGGTCTTGCCGTCGGCAATATCGCACTCCGCCGTGACCGTTTTCACCGGTTTCATGTCTGCAACGGAATAAATGGTAACAGCCAGCTCGCCGCCGCTCATTTTTGCGGAGGTGACTGCCAGATAATCGTCTTCACTGCCCGCGATAAACCGGCCCGCGGCGATCACGTACGGTGCGTCAATATCCTCCGGCGTTACCGCACTGCGGATCAGGCCCTGCAGATCGTACACGCGCAGCGCGTCAGCGCCGGTGCCCTCATTCACATAGGGTGCGGTGACAATAAGCGTCTCTTTGCCGGAAGCGCCGGAGATAGTCGCCGCCGCCACCTGCACGCCGCCCCGCACATCCGACGGATACGCCAGGAACTGAGCGGAGATCGCCTGCTGCCGGTTGAATACGCGCACCAGCGTGTAGTTCTGCCTGTCCGGACCCTGACCGGCCACCAGTTCCGGCCCCGCGGTGACGGTCGTGTCGCCCAGCGCGGTATAATAAATGTTGGTCTGAATGCCCAGGTTCAGGTTCGGTTCGGTGTAAAAGATGGTATTGGTGCCGGCGGAGATCTTGGAGGGGATGGTAATGAACGCGTTGGTCATATCCTCTTCTGCGGCGCCTTTTAGAAGCAGCGCCACGTACTCCAGCGAATACAGATCGTTGAACGGATCCGGCGCTTTGTCCGCCTCGGTCAGCACGACCATCCGCTCATCGTAAACGGTGGCGGTCAGCCCGGCTACGGTCATACCGGCTTTTACTTCCGCCCAGCCCGTGCTGTCGCTCGCACCGAACAGCTCCGCGCAGCCGGAGACATTGATTTTGAGCGTTCCGTCCTCGATTTTGAGCAGCGGTTCCGCCGACTCGGTGATCCCGCCGCGAATGTAGATACGCTTCTCGTTTTTGTACAGTGCCAGCACGTTACCGACCCCCAGGAATGACGTCACAGTGTTGTATCCGGTGTATTTCGTGTAATCGAAGGCGGGCATCGCCGGGTACATGCCGGTATTCTGCACCGGGACGGGCGTCAACGATTCCGCCGGCTTTTTATTGCAGGAGGCCAGCGCGCC
>JAFZSK010000020.1 GCA_017620915.1 Clostridia bacterium
TCAGATGGACGGCGCTATTCTGCTGGTCTCCGGTCCCGACGGCCCGCAGGCTCAGACGAGAGAGCATATCCTTCTTGCCCGTCAGGTCGGTGTGCCCTACATCGTAGTATTCATGAACAAGTGCGACCTGATCAAGCCCGGCGACGAGGAACTCCTTGACCTGTCCGAGATGGAGATCAGAGAGCTGCTCAGCAAGTACGACTTCCCCGGCGACGACATTCCGATCATCCGCGGTTCTGCTGCTCAGGCTCTTGAGAGCCCCTCTACCGATCCGAACGCTCCCGAGTATGCTTGCATTCACGAGCTTATGGATGCTGTTGACAGCTACATTCCTACTCCTCAGCGTCCCACCGATCTGCCCTTCCTGCTTCCTGTTGAAGACGTGTTCACGATCACCGGTCGTGGTACCGTTGCCACCGGTCGTCTTGAGAGAGGCATCGTGAAGCTGAACGATCCCGCTGAGATCGTCGGACTGAAAGAAGAGAAGAAGTCCACGGTCGTTACCGGTATCGAAATGTTCCGCAAATCCATGGACAGCGCCGAGGCCGGCGACAACGTTGGTCTGCTGCTCCGCGGTGTGCAGAGAACCGAAGTTGAGAGAGGACAGGTTATTGTTAAGCCCAACTCCATTCATCCTCACACTCACTTCAAGGCTCAGGTTTACGTTCTGACCGCTAACGAAGGCGGACGTCATAAGCCCTTCTTCACCAACTACAGACCTCAGTTCTACTTCAGAACGACTGACGTTACCGGCGTTATCACTCTGCCCGAGGGCGTTGAGATGGTCATGCCCGGCGACCACATCGAGATGGAAGTTCAGCTGATCACCCCCATCGCTATGGAGGAAGGTCTGAAGCTGGCTATCCGCGAAGGCGGCCGTACCGTTGGCGCCGGTTCCGTTACCAAGATCATCGAATGATGACCTGATCGCGGACAACGCGTAATACTTGAAAAGCAGCGCTTCCGTTTGACACGGCGGCGCTGTTTTTTTGTTAGACAAAGCGGGAATATAGGGTGGCTTTTTTTCGTCAATATAAGTGAAGGCTATCAAGGAGGCGGACATATGAAAAAAGCAGTGATAGTGATCTTGGCGGTTGCGGTCCTGGCAGCCGTTGGCGCATCGGTTATACTGATCGCGTACGATCAGAGCGTTTTTTCAAAAGTGCGGCCTTTTGATGTTGACGATTATCAGGAGTTCATTGATACATTTCCATCAAATGAGTGCCTTGGCAAAATAAGCGGAAAAGCGGACGCAGTTAAAAAAGCCGAAACAGTATTTATCAAAATATACGGGAAGCAGGTAAAAAAGGAAAGACCGTATCAGATCTTCTATGATGAAGAGGCGGAGGTCTGGCTTGTTCAGGGATCATTGCCTTCTTATAAGATAGGCGGCGTCGCCAATATCATCATAGAAAACGATACCGGAAAGGTGTTGGCCGTCTGGCACGAAAAGTAGTCCGTTTATAGAGATATGATCTCAAGGGTGTTTATATACCGGTCTCGCTCATTTTCTGCCTTGGTTTTTCCTGTTTTCTCAAAAATCGGCCAAGTTTCACTTTTTTTCAGAAAACACAGAAAACACAGAGGTGCCATGGCTTTACCATGGTCACAGTTCAAATCGATTGCCATTCCCGCCCCGCTGTGCTATACTTCCCCGTGAACGCATCATTATGAATTGCAGGCGGGAACAATGCGCAACAAGAAAGATTTCTTCATAAAACTGTTGGCGGTGCTGGTCGTCGTGGGCGTGCTGGCAACGCTTTCTTTTGTTGCCGTCGCCGACTTCGGCGACTTCGGCGGAGACCGCGATTACGGCGGCAGCGACAGCGATTCGGGCTGCGGCGGCTGCGCGGGCGACGTGCTGCAGATGGTCCTGTGCGGCCTTTTGGAGAGCGATACGAAAGACGGCAACGGCCCGTCGGCAACAACATACATTATTATAGTCGGCGTCGCGATCTTCGTGATCGTCGGCATCGTCCGCAGCGTCCGTGCACGAAAATCAGGGAGCAATAACCCGACCGACGCGCTCAATCTGCCGGACGGTTCGGCCGCGGTCAATACCGACTGGTCCGCCGGACAAGGTGCGCTGCGGAGCATGAGCGAATACACGCTGCGCGATCCGTTCTTTGACGCCTCGGCGCTTTCCGCGCAGATCTCCAATCTGTACGTGCAGCTGCAGAACTGCATCACCGCCAAAGACCTCGGCCCGGTGCGGCCGTACCTGGCCCCGGCGCTGTTCGAGCAGTTTGACCGGCAGCTGGCGGAGCAGTACCGGCAGCAGGGGAAGACGAAGCATATTGACCGCGTGGCCGTGCTGGGCGTCACGCTGAACGGCTGGCGGGTGAGCGGGGACAACGACGAGCTCGTTGCCGCCCTCAACACGCGCATTACGACGTACGTCACCGACGACGCCGGCGGCAACATCGTTCAAGGCTCCTCGACGGCGGAAGTATTTATGAAATATGAGTGGCTACTGATGCGCGCGACCGGTGAAAAGACGGTCGATCATTCCGGCGAGACCGTGTCGATCAACTGCCCGTTCTGCGGCGCGCCGCTGGATATCAACAAGAGCGCGAAGTGCGAGTATTGCGACAGCGTGGTTGCCGCCGATCTGGCGGGCTGGGTGGTCAAGTCGATCCGAACGACCACCGGGCAGAATTTCTGACGCAGACCGCAATTGCCGCGGTTTTATAGGAGAACCAACATGAGTAACTGGAACACCATGGCTTCATATCCGGCGCTCGATCCCGGATTCGACGCGAAAACGCTCATAAACAAACTCTCGGCGCTGTATGTTCTGATGCAGAACTGCTGGTCCGCAAAGGATCTCACGCCGCTCCGGCCGTATTTCACCGACGCGCAGTATGCGCAGTACGACCGGCAGCTGGACAGCGGCTACCGGCAGGCCGGGCTCACCAGCCACATTGAGAATATTGCCGTTCTGGGTGTGACGCTTGACCGCTGGCATGTTTCCGGGGACAACGACGAGATCATTGCAACTGTCCAGGCCCGGTTTACTCAGTATACGACCGATGACAAGACCGGCAAGCTCGTACGCGGCTCTAAGACAGCGAAGAAGTACATGACATACGAATGGACGATCTCCCGCAAACACGGCGTGATCACGACCGACGGGACGCGGACAATTAATTGCCCGCACTGCAACGCGCCGCTGGAGATCAACAAGACCGCCCGGTGCGAGTATTGCGGCAGTATCGTCACTGTTGACTCCGTCGACTGGGTGATCAGCAATATCAAGGGCATCGCGCAGCGCACCGAAGGCAGATGAGGTACGCGCAGGGCTTACGCATGAACGCGTTAAACGCAGTCTAAGAACCGTTATTGCTCGGATCCGCTACCGGCTGCATCTGAGAACTGCGCGAAAACCCGAATGTAAGACAATTACGCCAGTTTGAGACGTATTGTCTTAGATTTTGAAGGCTGAGGCGGGTAAAAATAAGACAAAGCAGCTCATTTGAACAATCTTGTCTTATTATGACCGTTGTTTTACCCCTGAAATGAGCGAGATTGTCAGACAAAAACACTCGTTTGAGCGAATTTGTCTGACTTTTCTGAAAACGCAGTCCGCAGACAGGAATATCATATGTGCGCATCCTTGTGTTCATGCGTAAGCCCTGGAGGTACGCGGCCATGCGATTGACAACCGGCCCGAAAACTGGTACAATTTACCGCTGTGGGGGTGTGTGATCACATTGTACCTGAAACGGCTTGAGATGCAGGGCTTCAAGTCATTTGTTGACAAAACAGTATTGGAGTTCAGTAACGGAATAACGGCGATCGTCGGTCCCAACGGCAGCGGAAAGAGCAACATTTCCGATGCCGTTAAATGGGTATTGGGCGAGCAGAGCCCCAAGACGCTGCGCGGCAGCAAGATGGAGGACCTGATCTTCGCCGGCACCCAGAGCCGCAAGCCCACCGGCATGTGCGAAGTGTCGCTGGTGATGGACAACGAAGACCACGCGCTCAATATTGACTTCCTCGAAGTCCGCGTCACCCGCCGCCTGTACCGCTCCGGCGAGAGCGAGTATCTGATCAACGGCGCGCAGTGCCGCCTGAAAGACATCGTGATGCTGTTTGCGGATACCGGTATCGGGCGCGACGGTTATTCGCTGATCGGGCAGGGGCGAATTGACGAAATACTCAGCACCAAATCCGAAGAGCGCCGCAACATTTTCGAAGACGCCTCCGGCATAATGAAATACCGCATCCGCCGCAACGAGGCCGAGCGCAAGCTGGCGGCCACGGAGCAGAATCTGCTGCGCATCAACGATATTGTCAACGAACTCGGATCTCAGATCAAGCCCCTCGAAAAGCAGAGCGAAGTTGCCCGCAAATACCTGGCGCTCCGGTACGAGCTCCGGGATATCGAAGTGGGCGTGTTGTCCGAAACCATCACCCAGGCGGAAGCGCGGCTCGGGGAGATCACCGGGAAGGCGGAAATTGCCGCCGGCGACCGCACCGCCGCCGAAGCCGAACTGGAAGCGCTGCGGCAGGAGAACGAGTCCAAACTCGAATTGTCCCGCCAGCTGGACAGCCTCATTTCGCAGCTCAAGACCGAGCAGTTCGAGCACGAGAAGCGCATCGAGCGGCTGGGCGGCGAGATCGCGGTCAACAACGAAAAGATCGTCCAGGCCAAAGCCCGCAGCCAGCGCGCGGACAACGAAAAAGCCGAACAGACCGGCCGCATGGAAGCGTACAACGCGGACATCGCGCGGCTCACAAAAGAGATCGAGGCGCTGGAAGGCGAACTCAAAGATATTGAGATCCGCGGCGGCAAACAGGCGGATCTGCTGAACGCCACGGATGCTGAACTGGCTGAAGCGGAGCGCGAGACTGAGGCCGCGCGGGCGGAGCAGGTGCGGCTGCAGCTGCTGTTGACCGAAAAGAACGCCCGGGCGGAAGCGGCGAAGGAGAAGATCGCCATTGCCACCGCGCGCAAAGAAGCGCTGGACCTGGAGTTAGACGCCATCCGCGAAAGTGATACCGCGGGCGAAGGCGAACTCAGCGAGGCGGAGAACGCACAGCGCGAAGCGGCCGACGAGGCCTCCGATGCCAAACAGGAATACCAGAACGGCCAGAGCCGGCTGGCAGAACTGCGGGCGCAGATCGACAGCGACAGCCGCGATGCCGCTGAACTCACCGGCCGCGTACAGAGCCTCGGCGCCCAGTGCAAACTGCTCCGGGAGATGGAGGAAGAGTACGAGGGCTACGCGCGCAGCGTCAAAGAAGTGCTGCAGATGTGCAAGAAAAACCCCGCGTTCGGCGACGGCATATACGGCGCGGTGGCGCAGCTGATAACGGTGCCCAAAGAGTACGAGCTGGCCGTCGAGACCGCGCTGGGGCAGAGCTACCAGAACATCATCACCGAGACCGAAGAAGAGACCAAAGCCGCTATCGCGTTCCTGAAGGAGCACCGGTACGGGCGGGCAACGTTCATGCCCCTCACCGCGGTGTCCGGCAAGCGCTTTGACGCACAGCTGGAGCGGGAGCTGCGGGGGCTCAGGGGGTATCTGGGTATTGCCAGCGACCACGTGGAGTGCGAAGCGCGGTTCCGGGTCGTTGCCGACAGCCTGCTGGGGCGGGTGGCGGTGTTCCGGACGCTGGACGACGCCATTGACGCGGCGAAAAAGTATAAATACGGTTTCATGTCCGTGACGCTCGAAGGCGACCTCTTGCGGACCTCCGGCGCCATCACCGGCGGCGCGGCGGAGAAGGGCGCGAAGACGACCGGCGCGTTGTCCCGTACCCGCGAGATACCGCGGCTGGAGAAGGAACTGGCCGAAGCGCGCAAAAAGATAGAGAAACTGCAGCGGCAGCTGCAGGACAATAAAGAAGCCGCGGACAAACTGGCCGGCCAGCTGACCGGACAATTCGAACAGCTACGCGAACTGGAGCGGAACGCTTCCGCGCTGGACGCGAAAGTGGCGGCGCTCCGGGAACGGCAGGAAGGCCGTCGCGAACGCCGGGGCAAACTGGTGGAAGAACTGAAGACGCAGATCTCGCAGGTGCTCACGCTGAACGGCGAGATCGGGCAATACAAGGCCGACGCGGGGCAGGCGAGCGAGGATATTGCCGCCGCCGGAAAACGGCTGGAAACCGCCGCACAGCGCGCGGAGGCGGTGCGCAGAGAGCGGGAGGCCGTGAGCAACGCGCTGTTTGCGGTGAAAATCGACCAGAACCGGGCGGAGGCGGCGCGGAAAAAGGCCGCGGAGGATATTGACGCCATAAAACACGAGCTCGAAACGCTGGACGAGAAACTGGCGCTGTACGAGCTGCAGAAGCAGGAAGACGCCGAGACCGTGCAGAACCTGGAAGCCGAGATCCACCGCCTGGAGACGCAGCGCGCCGTGTCCGACCTGGACGCGAAAAACGCCGCGGAAAAGCTGAAAGGCGTCGAAAGCCGGAAGGCCGCCACGGACGAAACGCTGGGCGGCATGCTTACGCGCATCACCGACATCAATACGCGGCTCGCGGGCATCGAGCAGGAGATCAACCGCCTCGAGATCCAGCGCGTCCGCTGCGAGAACGAGATCAACACCGGCCGCAACCGCCTCTGGGAAGAGTACGAACTCACCCTCAGCGCGGCGAAAGAGCTGGCGCAGAACATCGTCATTGAAGATTACAAAGCCGCTTCGGCGCGCATCAACGAACTGCGCTCCGCCATCAAGGCGCTGGGCCCGGTGAACGTCAACGCCGTCGAAGAATACGAATCCACCGTAGAGCGCTACAACTTCATGTCCACCCAGAGCAAAGACATGAACGACGCGCGGCTGAAGCTGCGGAAGGTCGTTGACGAACTCACCGACGTGATGTGCAAACAGTTCTCGGAGCAGTTCAAACTTATCCGCGAAAACTTCAACCAGGTGTTCACGGAGCTGTTCGGCGGCGGCAAGGCGGACATCGTGCTGGCGCAGGGAGAGGACGGCGGCAACGTGCTGGATTGCGGCATTGACATCAACGTCCAGCCTCCCGGAAAAAAGCTCCAGAACATGCTGCTGCTCTCCGGCGGCGAACGGGCATTGACCGCCATCGCACTGCTGTTCGCGATCCTGCGCCTGCGCCCGTCTCCGTTCTGTCTGCTGGACGAGATCGAGTCCGCACTGGACGACGCCAACGTATACCGCCTCTCCGACTACCTCGAAGGCATATCGAAAAATATACAATTCATCATGGTCACACACCGCAAGGGGACAATGGAATACGCCGGCTCGCTGTACGGTGTGACGATGGAAGAAAAAGGCATCTCGCGCGTAGTCTCGCTGCGGATGGATAAATGACCGTAATTCAGAAAGATCAAGGTGACAACATCATGGGATGGTTCGATAAATTAAAAGCCGGGCTCCGGAAGACCCGCGAAGGATTCAAAAATAAGCTCAAATCGCTGCTGGCCGCGTTCGGCAAAGTCGATGAAGACCTGTTCGATGATCTGGAAGAGCTGCTCATCACCTCGGATTTCGGCGTGGAGACCACCGAGCACCTGATGGAGCGTCTGCGCGCCCGCGTTAAAGAAGGCCGCATCATCGAGGCGGCAGAAGTCGAAAAGGCGCTGCAGGAGGAGATAACGTCAATGCTCACTAAAGGCGAGCAGGGCCTGGACACCGAGGACGTGCCGGTCATCATTTCGGTCATCGGCGTCAACGGCGTCGGCAAGACCACTTCCATCGGCAAAATGGCGCATCTGTATAAATCTGCGGGCAAACGCGTCCTGCTGGCGGCGGGTGACACCTTCCGCGCGGCGGCAATTGACCAGCTCGGCATCTGGGCCGAACGCGCCGGTGTGGAAATGATCAGCCAGTCCGAAGGCGCGGATCCCGCGGCGGTATTGTTTGACGCGTGCCGGAGCGCGAAAGCTAAGGGCGTTGACGTCCTGATCTGCGACACCGCCGGCCGCCTGCACAATAAAAAGAATCTCATGGACGAACTGGCCAAAATGAACCGCGTCGTCGAACGCGAGATGGCCGGGGTTCGCCATGAGACGTTCCTGGTGCTGGACGCGGCCACCGGTCAGAACGCGGTCAATCAGGCGCGCGCGTTTTCGGAAGTTGCCGGCATCACCGGTATTATCCTGACCAAGCTCGACGGCTCTTCCAAAGGCGGCATCATCGTGTCGATCTGCGAGGAACTGGGCATCCCCGTGCGGCTCGTGGGCGTGGGCGAAGGCATCAACGACCTGCAGCCCTTCGTGCCGGAGGAGTACGTCCGGGCGCTGTTTGAAGGCTGATAACTGTTTATTGGCACTAATCTTATTTAATTAAAGTGCCAAAATAACATCCGGTTTACAAAATAAAAGTGCCAAAACGGCACTTTTGAACTTGACATTTAAGTGCCAATCTGTTATTATTTCAGCGAGGTGATACACATGTCGCTGAAGCAGTTAAGAAAAGACAAAGGACTTACGCAGGTCAAATGTGCGGAATATCTCGGAATTCCCCTGCGTACATATAAAAGATACGAAGCCGATGAGGCGGGTATCAATTCTATCAAATACAGGTATATTATTGACCGATTGAACGAATACGGGCGTATCGACGAGGATCACGGTACGTTGACAATTGACCAGATACGGACCATTTGCGGCGAAGTGTTTGCCGGGTACAATGTTGAGTTCTGTTATCTTTTCGGTTCTTACGCCAAAGGCCGCGAAACCGAGAAAAGTGATGTAGACTTGCTTATTTCCATGCCGGTCAACGGATTGCATTTTTATGCGCTGGTTGAAACACTGCGGGAACGGCTTAAGAAAAAAGTCGATCTGCTGGATATCGGTCAGCTCAACAACAATCCGGAATTGCTGCAGGAAGTGCTGAAAGACGGGATAAAGATATATGGATAATGTAAAAGACGATCATTATTACGTTGAAAGGATCAAAACAGACTTGAAGTTTGTGATCGATCATACCGAAGGCAAAGCAATGGAGGATCTCGAAAATGACGAGATCCTCGTTGACTCTGTACTGTTTCGCATTATTCAAATCGCGGAGAACAACAGCAAATTGACCGATTCATTTAGAGAACAGCATGCGGATATTCCCTGGCTTGCTATCAAGGGAATGCGCAATATCATTGTGCACAACTACGGCCATGTGGATCTGGCTTTTGTATATGATACCGTGATCCACGGGATACCAGAGATGTATGAAAAGCTTAAAGACTTGTAAAGTCCAAGGCTTACTTGAATACTATTGTGTTTGCATTTAGATATATGCTGTTCTGCCCTGCATTTTGTATTTCCACATGATCACATCCGGACACATCATAATGCAGCCAGGAGACCAGACTCCAGATGTAATCGGGACAATTTGCATTCAGTGAACATTCGCGGCCATCGCTTTTGAACCCTGTCACCGTAACTCCCTCTGGCAATCCGGCGGGGGAGCGCACCGGCACGCCGTCGGCGTTGGTAAACGACAACTGCAGCGCGGCGGCAATTGACGTATCTATGCGCAGCGTTTCGCCGGGCGGGAAGGGGACGCGGAGGCTGGTATTGTCCGCGGGGACCGGTTCGATCTTCACCAGCAGATATCCGAACGCGGAGACCTCCGGCAGTACATCGGAGCGGGGCAGGTCTACCTGCTCGCCGTTGACCACCAGCGGCGTGAAGATCGCCGGGAACAGCAGCGGCAGGTGGAAACGGTGTGGCGCGGGCGAGGGATCGATCAGGAGCGCGTAGCCGTTGGCACCGGTCAACGCCAGATACCCGTACGGTTCGCCCAGCCGCGGGTCGCCGTCCGTGACGGAATAGCGGCAGCCGGCGGCAAAAAGCTCATCCAGCAGGTTGTCAACGAATTTGAAATACGTCAGATCGTCTTCGTTCAGCAGCGTGACATCGCCGTAGAAGTGGAGGCGGTTGGTGCCGCGCATTGCCCCCGCCAGCAGGCTGAGGCGGAATGTGGAGCGGCCGAGGCGGTAGATCGTGGCGGTGGTACCCACCATTGCCCCGTGATCGTCCGTGTTGGCGGCCGGGAACAACGCCTCCCGGAAATTCCGCAGCATCCCGTCCGTGTAGTATGTCACAGAATCGGCGAACTCGGGCGCGGGCAATTCCGACGGCTTCGGATCGCCGCAATACACGTAATCCACGTGCTCCGCCCAGAACGGCGAGACCATGTAGCCGGGCAATTTATGGCGCGTGACGGGGGACATCCATTCGAGCGTCGTGGTCCAGCCGTTGTAGCACAGGATCTTCAGCCCGGGCTGCAGCGCGCGCAGACGGTCGGCAATGCGGAGGAAGTTGGCCACGGCCTTTTCTTTATACTCCGCGGGGTGGGTCGAATGGTTATGGTGCGGGTTTTTGCACTCAAAATAGCCGAAATCCAGCTTGATCCAGCGGACGTCGTTGTCCCGCACCTGCGTGGCGATGCCCTCGTACACCAGTTCGGCGACCTCGTCGCACGCCAGGCACAGCGCGCCGTTGTCCAATCCGGCGTCAAACCGCTCCATTCCGGGGAGCGCGGCGTGGATGCAGTTGATGTCGAACCAAAGCCCGAATTCCATCCCGGCGCAGTGTACGGCGTCGACGACCGGCCGGATCCCGCGGGGGAAATGATCCGCGCGGAACTCGGTGTAGGGCTTGCCGCACCGGAACCAGAACGCGTCCATCAGGTAGCAGTCGAATTTCACGCCGCTTTTTTCGGTGAATTGCTTCAGATTTTCCAGGTTTTTCAGGGTCAATTCTTCCGTCAACACCGGGTCGCCCGGCGTGAAGTCGTCGTGAAGCGCCCAGTCGCCGTAGATCCGCGCGGGCCGGGTGGCAATTGCTTTCGACCGCACATACGCGGCGAACGCGTCTTCCGCGCCGTTCCCGGGGACAAGGCCGTAAATGACCCTCCGGGAGCTGAACACACTACTGTACGGCGCCTGCGTGAAGCACAATTCGGCGCCGTGATAGTTGTTTGCGGCCACCGGGAACTCGATGCCGCAAAACATCGAGGCGCCGCCGGCGAGGATGACAACGGGCTGCCCCTCGCCGCCCCGGCGCACTTCCGCGCCGGGGCATACCGTGCGGCATTCGAGTGTGATCCTTCGTATGGTGCCGGGGACAATTGCCGCCGCTTCTACAATTTTGACATACACGCGCTCCTCTGCGGCGTACTGCAACGCAACGCGCAGCTGCGCGCAGGAGTATTTAAGCACAACAACATCTTTATCATATTCGGCGCCGTCGAACGTCATTGACGATGATGGAATGGCCAGGGCCGCGGTATTGTCCTCCGGCTGAAAATACACGATAAACTCGTCTTTGCCGCGCAGGCAGATCGCGTTGCCGCTCTGTTCATCCCGGAAGACCAGGTCGTCGCCGCAGAAATAGAGAGCAGAATTATCGTTTTGCAGATAAAACGGTTTCATAATATCCCCTCCGGCAACAGGTCGCTCAGCTTTTTACTGAAAAAGAAATCGTGGGTGAGGCGGTCGAATTCGGTCCAGAGGGGCAACGTTTTGCACTTGGCCGCGCGGGGGCAGGGGTCAACGAGGCACGCCACCGTTGCCAGCGACCCCTCGGTCAACTCCAATATTTCCCCGATGCTGTACTCTTCCGGCTTCCGGCACAGCTTGTACCCGCCGCCTTTGCCGCTGGCACCCACGAGTAGTCCGCCTTCGACCAGCTCTTTTACGATTATCTCCAGATATTTTTTCGATATTTCCTGTCGGGCGGCAACATCCTTCAGCGGTATGAACCGCTCTCCTCCGTTTTCGGCCAGATCCAGCATCACGCGCACTGCGTATCTTCCTCTCGTCGAGATCAATCTGCTCACGTCCCCTTGTTTTTCATAAAAATAGCCCAATCGCCGAGTCACGATCTTTTCACCTATTATACCGTAGGTGAGTGGGTGAATGCAAGTTCCAATCAAGAAAACATGGAAATCTCGCCGCTGTCTAGCAAATCATCCAAATTTGGCAATTTGCTAGACGCGGGCTCCTTCTCTTCTTAAAGGAGGATTGATTTTTTCCGCCGCCGTCTAGCAAATCATTCAAATCGGGCAGTTTGCTAGACGCGTGCGCCGTCTCTTCTTGAGGAAAGGGGTGATAATTCCCGCCGTCGTCTAGCAAATCATTCAAATCGGGCTGTTTGCTAGACGCGTGCTCCTTCTCTTCTAGAGGAAAGGAGTAATAATTCCTGCCGCTGTCTAGCAAATGATTCAAATCGGGCAGTTTGCTAGACGCGGGTGCCTTCCCCGCCCGGGAAATGAGCGATAATCTTCGACGCCGTCTAGCAAAACACTTAAAATAAGCAGTTTGCTAGACGCAGACTCCTACTCTGCTTAGAAAATGAGCGGGAGCGACCCAAAAGTAACCGCAAACCACCCGTATCACGGGAGATTTGTTTATTTACCTATTGACACAGTAGGTGAATAGCGGGTATAATACCCCACAAGCCGGGCACAACAAAGTGCCGGGCGGTGCAAAAGGAGAGTGCAGCAGTGATTGACCACCAGACGGGCTATCAGATCGACCATATGATCTACGCCGACAACGCCGCCACCACCCAGATGAGTGAAAAAGCCAAAAAAGTGATGATCGACCTCATGGATCAGACATGGGGCAATCCGTCCAGCCTGTACAGCACCGGCCAGAAGGCCAAGGAAGTGCTGGAAGAGGCTCGCAGCAGGGTCGCGCAGGTCATTGGCGCAACTCCCCGGGAGATCGTGTTCACATCCGGTGGGAGCGAGGCGGACAACCAGGCGCTCCTCACCGCGGCGGAACTCGGCAAAAAGAGCGGAAAGAAGCACATCGTTTCCACCGCCTTCGAGCATCACGCGATCCTGAACACCGTCAAAAAACTGGAGCGCGACGGCTTCGAGGTCACACTGCTGGACGTACACGAAGACGGGATCGTCAGGCCGGAGGAGGTGGTCGCCGCACTGCGCGGCGATACGTGTCTGGTGACGGTCATGTACGCTAACAACGAGATCGGAACGATCCAGCCCATACGCGAGATCGGCCGGATCTGCCGGGAGCGGAAGGTGCTCTTTCACACGGACGCCGTGCAGGCGGTCGGACATATACCGGTGGACGTTTCCGCCGACAACGTCGATATGCTCTCCGCCTCCGCCCACAAATTCCACGGGCCCAAAGGCGTCGGATTCCTGTACGTTAAGCAGGGGGTCAGACCCGCGTCGCTGATCGAGGGCGGCGCCCAGGAGCGGGGCAGACGGGCCGGAACGGAGAACGTGGCGGGCATTGCCGCAATGGCGACGGCGCTGGAAGAGGCAGTCGCGAACATGGCGGACAACGCGGCGCGCATGACGAAACTGCGCGATCGGATAATTGACGGCCTCAGCAAAATACCGCACTCGGCGCTCAACGGCGCTGCGGAGCACCGGCTTCCGGGCAACGTCAATTTCTGCTTCGAAGGTATCGAAGGGGAGTCGCTCCTGCTGCTCCTGGACGACAAAGGCATTGAAGCCTCCTCCGGCAGCGCGTGCACGTCCGGGTCGCTGGATCCCAGCCACGTGCTGCTGGCAATAGGGCGGGTGCACGACGTTGCCCACGGCTCGCTGCGGCTGAGCATCGGCGAGACGATAACAGAGGAAGAAGCGGACTATATTGTCCGCGCGGTGAAAGACGTGGTGGCGCAGCTGCGCAGCTTCTCGCCCGTCTGGCGCGATCTCACCGAAGGCAAAAGACCGTTTATTCTGTAAGGAGGACAACATATATGGCACTGTACAGCGAAAAAGTAATGGACCATTTCCGCAACCCGCGCAACGTGGGCGTGATCGAAGACGCCGACGGCATCGGCGAAGTGGGCAACGCCAAATGCGGCGACATAATGAAGATGTACCTGAAGATCCGGGACGGGATCATCGAAGACGTGAAGTTCGAGACGTTCGGCTGCGCCAGCGCGGTGGCTTCCAGTTCGATGGCAACGGAGCTCATAAAAGGCCAGCCAGTCTCGGAAGCGATGAAGCTCACCAACAAGGCGGTGGCGGAAGCGCTGGACGGGCTGCCGGACTATAAAATGCACTGTTCGGTGCTGGCGGAGGAAGCGATCCGCAATGCGCTGAACGACTACTACAGCAAACAGGGGACAGACCACTGTACAGACCATTGTACGGTCACGGCGGAAGGAAGCAGCGCCGCGTGCTGCGCGGCGGCGGCAGAGCCGGAAGCGTAAAGCAGGCTCTATAATTAAAGCAAAGGAGAACAGCCATGGCACAATATAAGTTTGAAACGCTCCAGCTCCACGTGGGGCAGGAACAGCCGGACCCGGCGAGCGACGCACGGGCGGTACCGATATATCAGACGACGTCGTACGTGTTCCGGAATTGCAAACACGCGGCGGACCGGTTCGGATTGGCGGACGCGGGCAATATTTACGGCAGACTCACCAACTCCACGCAGGACGTGCTGGAAAAGCGGCTGGCGGCACTGGAGGGCGGCAGCGCGGCATTGGCGCTGGCGTCCGGCGCGGCGGCAATTACGTACACTATCGAGGCGCTGGCGGCGCGCGGCGGGCATATCGTTGCCCAGAAGACCATTTACGGGGGCAGCTACAACCTGTTGGCGCATACATTGCCGCAGTACGGCGTGCGGACGACGTTCGTTGACGCCCACGACCTGGCGGAAGTGGAGGCGGCCATCGAGCCCGACACCCGCGCGGTCTATCTGGAGACGCTGGGCAATCCCAACAGCGACATACCGGACATTGACGCCGTCGCGGAGATCGCGCACCGGCACGGGTTGCCGCTGGTGATCGATAACACCTTCGGCACGCCCTATCTGATCCGGCCCATCGAGCACGGCGCGGATATCGTTGTGCACTCCGCCACCAAATTCCTGGGCGGGCACGGCACGACGCTGGGGGGTATCATCGTTGACGGCGGCACCTTCAACTGGAAGGCGTCCGGCAAATATCCCAACATCGCCGAGCCGAACCCGAGCTACCACGGCGTGTCCTTTTACGACGTGGCCGGCCCCGCGGCGTTCGTGACGTACGTGCGGGCAATACTGCTGCGCGACACCGGCGCGGCGATCTCGCCCTTTAACGCGTTCCTGCTGCTGCAGGGCGTCGAAACGCTGTCCCTGCGGCTGGAGCGGCACGCGGAAAACACGCGCAAAGTCGTGGAGTATCTGGCCTCCCACCCGCTGGTGGCGAAGGTCAATCACCCCTCGCTCCCCGATCACCCCGACCACGCGCTGTACGAGAAATACTTCCCGAACGGCGGCGCGTCAATTTTCACTTTCGAGATCAAAGGCGGCCGCGAGGCGGCATGGCGGTTCATTGACAGCCTGAAGATCTTCTCTCTCCTGGCCAACGTGGCGGATGTGAAGAGCCTCGTCATCCACCCGGCTTCGACAACACATTCCCAGCTCACCGACGAGGAGCTGCTGGATCAGGGCATCACGCCCGGCACGATCCGGTTGTCCATCGGCACGGAACACATCGACGACATCATCGCGGACCTTGAAAACGGGTTCGCGGCGGTTTAAAATAGGGGACAGACCCGATTTCAAAAACGGAGGACTATATCATGGCAAAACGCAAAACGCGCATTTATAAAAGCACACTGGAACTGATCGGCGGCACGCCGCTGCTGGAAGTGACCAACATTGAAAAAGACGAGAAACTCGAAGCCCGGCTGCTGGTGAAATTGGAATATTTCAATCCCGCGGGCAGTGTAAAGGACCGCATCGCCAAGGCGATGATCGAGGACGCGGAGGCCAAAGGGCAGCTCAAGCCGGGCTCCGTGATCATTGAGCCCACATCGGGCAACACCGGCATCGGATTGGCCGCGATCGCCGCCGCGAAGGGGTACCGGATCATATTGACCATGCCGGAGACCATGAGCGTAGAGCGCCGCAACATACTGAAAGCGTACGGCGCGGAGGTCGTACTGACCGAAGGCGCCAAAGGCATGAAGGGCGCCATCGCGAAGGCGGAAGAACTGGCGCAGGAGATACCGGGCGGCTTCATTCCGGGGCAGTTCGTCAACCCCGCCAACCCGGCCATCCACCGCGCGACCACCGGTCCGGAGATCTGGCGCGACACGGCCGGCGAGGTCAACATCTTCGTCGCAGGCGTCGGCACCGGCGGCACGATCACTGGCGTGGGCGAGTACCTGAAAGCGCAGGACCCCTCCGTCAAAGTAGTGGCGATCGAGCCCCAGAGCTCCCCGGTCCTTTCCGAAGGCCACGCGGGCCCGCACAAGATCCAGGGCATCGGCGCCGGTTTCGTGCCGGACGTGCTGAACACAAAGGTATACGACGAAGTGATCCCGGTGGCCAACGAAGACGCCTTCGCGGCCGCGAAACTCCTGGCGCGTAAAGAGGGAGTGTCGGTGGGCATTTCTTCCGGCGCGGCGCTGTTTGGCGCCATAGAGCTGGCCAAACGGCCGGAAAACGCGGGCAAAACTATCGTCGCCCTCCTGCCGGACAGCGGCGACCGGTACTATTCCACTCCGCTGTTTACGGAAGGATAAGTTCCATCTGCGTTGACTTCGGCGACATGCCGAGGGATTCGTAGAAATGGCGGGCGGAATCGTTGCCCTCCCACACATTGAGCGTGATCTCATAACAGCCGAGGCGCCGCGCTTCGGCTGTTACATGTTGGAACAGCATCCGGCCCAGACCGCGGCCGCGCGCGGCTTCGTCTACGCACAGGTCGTCAATATACATTACTGTAACAGACCGTATAAACCCGCCGGCGGGGGCGTGTTTGAGCACACAGAAGGCGTAGCCGAGCACGCGGTCAACAGCGTCTACCGCCACATACACCGGCTTCTCCTCCTCAGCCAGCAGCGCGGCGAGGGCGGTTTCAGTATATTTTGTTGTGCCCGGAACGAAAATGTCCGGGCGTATTTTTGCGTGGAGCTCCAGCACCTGTGAAAGCAGTGCCAGCAGGGCCGGAATATCCCGGGTCTCCGCCCGCCGAATTTTAACACACGGGTCTGACCCCCTGTTCAAAATAGTGTCTGTCCCGTTGTTCAGATCCAGCATCTCTTTTGCGCGCCGCAGCACGGGCAGCTCGCGGTTCGCGATCAACCGGCCCAGCCGGGAATCGGTGCGCAGCTCGTACTCCCGGAGCGCTTCATCGTACGTCAATTTCAGCGTGGACAGATGATATTGCTCGATCTCTTCCGGCGTCATATGGGTGGCGCCGAACGCGCGCAGGCGGCAGAGAAAATAATTGTTTATATTGTGCCGGCGGATGAGGTTGTAGTAGTCGCTCACCACGCCGAGCTTGCACAGCACGTCTACTTCCGCGCCGAGTTCCTCCCGCAGCTCCCGCCGGATCGCCGTATTCAGGTCCTCGCCGGGCTCGACACCGCCGCCGGAGGTCTCGATCAGCGTTGACACCCCGAAATCGTCGTCGCGCACCGCGCGCATGAAATAGAAAAATCCGTCATCGTCAACGACGATCGCCCGCACGATCCGGCGGTCGTGGTCAACGCCGTTAAACGGCCACTCGTTGTCCGCGAGCTCGAGGCGCCATTCAGTTGAGTCGTTCATATTTGTCTCCTTAATAATACATTATTCGACCCCGGATATACCACAGCAGACGAATTCTGTCAACTCATTTCCCGAAATTTGCCAATTGCCATTTATTCTTGAATACCCCGTTCCCGTGTGCTATACTCACCACAGAAATTGTCCGCCGCGGCGATGATCGGCGGAAATTATAATATATCGGCAAACGCAGTCACAGGAGGAATTATTATGAAATTGCCCGCGAGCGCGATCATATCGCCCGAAGTGACAAAAAAGGAAAAATGGCTGGGATATCTGCTCGGACCCGCCGGCGCGCTGCTGCTGAACGCGGTGCTCGCCACATATCTCAACGTGTATTATACCGACGTGCTGAACCTGACACCGCTCTGGAACGGCCTGTTTTTAACGATATTCCCGATCGTGTCGAAGGTCATTGACGCCATAACGAACGTGGTGATGGGGCAGGTAATTGACCGCACCAGAACGAAAGAGGGCAAGGCGCGGCCGTGGCTGCTGTTGTCCGCACCGCTGGTAACGGTCACTGCCATCCTGTTGTTCACGGTCCCCAACGCGAACACCACGATCAAAGCGATCTGGGTGATGATCTCGTACAACCTGTTCTATTCGTTTGCGTACACGATCTTTAACATGAGCCACAACCTGATGGTCCCGCTCTCTACCCGCGACGGCACAGCGCGCGGCGGCCTCTCCGTGTTCAACCAGATCACCACGATAATGATGTCCGGCATACTGGTGGCGCTCGTGTTCCCGATGGTGATCATGCCGATGATCGGCGCGGACAAAGCCAAGTGGATCACGCTGATGTCAATACTGGCGATCGCTGCCCTCCCGCTCACGCTGCTGGAGTACTTCTTCACCAAAGAGCGCGTCACGGAGGAAAACGCGGACAAACCGGCCGAGGAGAAACCGCCTTTCCTGAAGCAGATGAAACAGCTGTTCACGGACAAGTACATGGTCCTGATGTACGCCTACTTCCTGATCTACACCGTAGGCACAACGCTCAAGAATCTGGGCCTGGTATATTACTGCAACTACGTACTCGGCACGTACAATGACGGCATCACGCAGATGCTGGTATCGGTCATCGGCGGCATTCCGATGGGCATCGGTATATTCGCGGTATGGCCGCTGGCTAAGAAATTCGGCAAGCGCAACGTGACGATGTGGGGCTTCGTGCTGTATGCGATCGGCGGTCTGATCTGCTGGATCTTCCCGACGAATCTCGTGATGGTGCTGATCGGACAATTTATCAAAAACATCGGAGGCCTGCCCTGCGCGTACGTGTTCATGGCGCTGTTTGCGGACTGTTTGGATCATCTGGAGTGGAAGACCGATCTGCGCGTTGACGGCACGGCGATGTCGATATACAACATCATTGCCGTCGCGATGGTGGGCATCATGACCGGCGTGTTCAACTGGCTTCTGTCGAAGGCCGGGTATATTGCCACGTTTACGGCAAACAATACCGCGGAAGCGGCGTCAAAACTGGCCGAAAAGGGTTGGGTCTCGCAGCTCGCGCTGGACAAGATCAAGCCGGCGAAGGACGGCATTCTGACGGTGGCAATGCAGCAGCCGGCGGGCGTCAATTCGGCCATCACGTTCGCGTTCGTAGGGCTGGAGGTGTTTACCGGCCTGGCTCTGGTTGGGATCCTGATCTTCCTTACGGTCGAGAAGAACATTGCCAAAGAGCAGGCGGAGATCAAGGCGCGGCGCGAAGCTGACAACGCGGCACAACCGGAAAGCGAAGCAGACACCGCCGGCAGCGAGGACAACGCAAAATGAAAGCGATAAATCTGCGCACCGACTATTTGAGGGATCCAATAGGGATCGATATTGACCACCCGCGGCTCATGTGGAACTGCGAGGGCGGCGTGCGGCAGCGCGCGTACCGGATCGTTGCCGGCGGCTGGGACAGCGGCAAGGTGGAGAGCAGCGCGATGCACGCGGAATACCTGCCGGAACTGCACGACCGGGAACGCGTCAACTGGAAGCTCTGCCTCTGGGACGAAAACGACGCGCCGGGCGAATGGAGCGAAGCGGTCTTTGAGCGCGGGATCTCCGCCTGGGGCGCTTCCTGGATCACGGGCAATTACCGCGTAAACAAACGGCGGCGCTACCCGGTCGACTGCTTCCGGAAGCGGTTCGGCGTTGACCGCGGCGTAACGCAGGCGCGGCTGTACATTACGGCGTGCGGCCTGTACGAAGCGCGGCTGAACGGGGAGAAAGCGGGCGATTTCTGCCTTGCTCCCGGGCACACGGATTACCGTAAACGGGTGCAGTATCAGACGTACGATGTGACGGCGCTGCTCCGGGCGGGGGACAATGACCTGACCGTCATGCTGGCCGACGGCTGGTACCGCGGCTCGTGCGGCGCGTGGGGCATCCGGAATCAGTACGGCAGCGTCACGAAGCTGCTGGCGCAGCTGGAGGTCGAATTCGACGACGGGAGCAGGGAGGTCATTGCCACCGACGGCACATGGGAGTGGTCCAACGACGGCCCGGTGCGGTTCGCGGACAACAAAGACGGCGAGATCGTTGACGCCGCGCGCGTACCGTCGTACAGCGGCCGGGCGAAGGTGACAACGCATAGTGTATTGCCTGCGGCCTCCAACAACGTGCCCGTCACTGAACACGAACGCTTCCATCCCGTGATCAGCACGGCGCCCAACGGCAGACGGTTGCTGGATTTCGGCCAGAATATGGCGGGCTATGCGGAGTTTCGCGTACAAGCCCGCGCCGGCCAGACGCTGGTGTGGCGCTTCGGCGAGCTGCTGGACGCGGAGGGCAACCTCACGCTGAAAAACATCCAGCTCAGCACGAAAAAGCGGTCAACGCCCCTGCAAAAGATCGAATTCACCTGCGTTGACGGCGACAATTACTACAAATCCCGGTTCTGCGTGTTCGGCTTCCGGTATGCGGAAGTTGACGCTCCGGCGGATGTCGAGCTGAAGGCGGAGGATATTGCCGCCATCGCGGTGTACTCTGACATGGAAGCGACCGGCACGTTTGCCAGCTCGAATCCGCTGCTGGACCGGCTCGTGGAGTCCACCCGGTGGTCCGCGAAGTCCAACTCGCTGGATGTGCCCACCGACTGCCCCACGCGCGAACGCCACGGCTGGACCGGCGACGCGCAGATATTCTTCGAGACCGCGAGCTACCTGTTCGACTACGCGCCGTTTGCGGAAAAATACCTGCGCGACGTGTTCGACTGGCAGAAAAAGAACGGAAAGCTGCCCCAGATCGCGCCCTACGGCGGCGTTGACTTCTACATGTACACGCTGAACGGATCCGTGGGCTGGGCAGACATCGGCATATTGTTGCCGTACCGGTTCTGGAAGAAGTACGGGGACGCCCGGATACTGACCGCGTATTACGAGCGAATGAAAAAGTACGCCAAATTCATGATCTCGCGGTGCGGCAGGCGCGGTTTTATGGCGAAATCACTGCATCTGCGCGGCGAGGCGAAGAAATTCGCGGTCAACGCGGGCCAAAGCTACGGCGAATGGGCGGAACCGGCGGACGTGCATCCTAACGACTGGAAAGATATGGTGGCCCCGCATCCGGAGGTATCAACGGCTTACACCGCCTACGTCCTGCGCCTCATGGCGGAGATCGCCGGCGCGACCGGCCACAATGATGACGCACAGTATTTCCGCAAGTACAGCGAGGGCTGCACGCGGGCGTATCAGGCGCTGGTGGAGACGCCGGCGTATTCACTGGATACCGACCGCCAGGCGCAGCAGGTGCGGCCGCTGGCATTCGGGCTTTTGAACGAGAGTCAGACCGCGTTTGCGAAGCAGCGGCTGATACAGGCGCTGGAGCATTACGGCTGGCGGCTGGGCACGGGTTTTTTGTCGACGCCGCTCATCTTAGGCGTGCTGGAGGATATAGATATTGAAGCGGCGTACCGGCTGCTGGAGAATGAAGAGATCCCCGGCTGGCTCTCGATGCCGAAAAACGGCGCTACCACGATCTGGGAAAGCTGGGAAGGCGACAAGGCGCAGAACGGTATCGGCAGCCTGAATCACTATTCGAAGGGCGCCGTGGCGGAGTGGTTGTTCGCGTCAATGTGCGGTATCCGTATTGCCGGCGAGAACCGGTTCGTGATCGCACCGCGGCCGGGCGGACAATTCACGTTTGTCCGCGCGAGCTACCGCAGCGTGTACGGCACGGTCAATTGCGGCTGGCACCGCGACCCGTCCGGCGGGACAACATATTCTGTCTCCGTGCCCGCAAACTGCGAGGCGGAGCTGCGGCTGCCGGGAGAGGCGACAAAAGTTGTCGGCACCGGAGAGTATGAATTCAGAAACTAAGTAAATTATTAAATTTTTCTAAAAAGTGCAACTTTTTTAGGTTTTTCTTCGCCCAAAACAGTGTTAGGTATATATAAGTATACCTAATAATAATATAAAAAAGAGGAAAAGCCATGAAAAACAGCAAAAAAAGTTAAGCGTATTACTTTGCGCTTTTATGATACTTGCTTTCTTTGCCGGATGTACGCAAAAGACAAACAAGGGCTCTGCAATTAATAAACCGACCAAAGAAAGCCTTGCCAAAGAGATATACGATATTCTTGTTGAGGCAAGTGAATTGGCCGAAGAAATGGGCAGCGATACTTATACTGCATGGAACGACGGAATTAACGATGCAGATGAATCGGGATATGATTTAAAACAACTATCAAAACATCTGCATTTGACAGTTGACGATTTGAAATTAGGCGTTGCGTATGATTTAAACAGGGACGAATGGGAAACGATGACTGAAGCCGAAAAACAAGAAGAAATAGATTCGGCTGACTCCATGTTTAAACTATACTTAATTATAGCAGACAGCCAGTTTTCTGTTTGTGTCAATGTTGTAACTGATGCCTATATTGCGACAGGCAAAGCAGATACGATTAGATCTACGCTTGATGAAGCAAAGAACAAAATAAAAAATCTCAGCAACATATATCCGGATTATGAAGTATGCACAAAACTCAAAAACTTTTATACTAAAATCCAGACATATTATGACTTTTGCATAAATCCTACGGGGACTTTCATTGAGTTAAAAAATATAATTCAGCAATTTCGTACTGATGTCCGTGACGCAAAAAACGATTTGAGCTTTGATCTTGATTAATATGAAATAATTGATATTGATAATGACGCCGTATCAGGAGGTCCTATTATGAGAGCAAGCAACAAAATACAAAAAAGCACGGTAAGTAAGCATAGTAATATCAACATCTTCAAAATATCAAACAGTATCAGATACGTATTCCTTTAAACTCAACAATGCCGGATTAGAAGACGTAATAAAAGAAGCAAAGAAACGATAGTGTTTCGGCAAGAGAAAAGGAAATATAAAGCGACCGGCTTTAGTACCAATACTGAAGCCGGTCGCTTTGGTTTTCTGCTATATATCATTTATTGAAGCTCTGTAATTATCAACTGCCCGCAGCTTTCGCTTTGTGTGCCGTCCGGCGTTTTGCCCTCCGGACCCAGTGAGAACCAGGGCGCGCCAATCTCGCGCTGCAGTGCGAGCTGCGCCCGTTTCAGCGCCAGCATTATGCGGCTGTGGGTGTCGCTGCTGAACGCGCCGGTGCCGCGCATCGTCCCGTTTTCCTCCACTGCCGCGGTGAGTTCGGGGGAGAGTTGAAGTTTGGTATAATTACCGCCGGTGAGCGCGGAAAGGTGCGCGCACGCCAGGCGTTCGAAATCGGAAATAAAGGCGGAACGGTCATTGCCCGCGGAGCCTGAATTCTCCAGCGCGGCGATGGCCAGTTTTATGGCGTCGCGGTGGGTCCGGGCGGCGGCGAGTGCCCCGTTCAGTTCCCGCAGCCGCGCTTTGATCTCGGCGCAGTCGCCGGCGGCGGCCAGGTCGCCCAGACGTTGTTCGTAGAGCGCGGTCAATACCCCGAGCCGCTTTTCGGCTTCGGCGGCGGGGGAGGCGTTGTCAACGGCCTTGTCGGCCGCGGGTCTGTCCCCCGTATTAAGGATGTGCTCCGCCTTTTCGGCGCGTTCCTTCAGCGCCGCGACTGCTTTGTCCGCGCGTTCGCCGAAGCTTTCTTCGTTGTCCGCGTCATCCGCCGCGAACTCCTCATCGTCGTGATCCAGCCCGAGCAGTTCCGCCAGCTCGCGCTTTTTGAATTTGAACTCGTCTTCCAACTCGTACACGCGCTGCATTCCCGCGCCGGAGCACGCCGCGATGCCGATCACGGACAACAAAAACACCACCGACACGCCGATCAGCGCCGCGAAACGGTAATTGCCGACAGCCGTGAGCAGGGGGCGTAGGAAGGCAACGTTTTCCGGGTAGATCGCCAGCAGCACGATGCCCGCGACGCTGACGATCGCCAGCAGCCACAGCAGAATCAGCGGCAATATATGCCGGCGCCGCACACGCTTGTCTTCCGCCTCCAGCTGTTTGTCGAGTTCCAGCAGGGTCAGGCGGAGGTTTTCGGCGCGGTCGTAGCTGTCTTTCGTGCGGCAGAGGCGGAGCAGCTCCGCATTGTCGGGGCGCGGCGCGGGAGAGGCGGCATCTGAGCTCCCGCCAGTCAGTTTTTCGACGGTCTTTATCTTTCCGTTCAGGTCCTGCACGTCGTTTTCCAGCGCGGCGATCCGCTCCAGTTCGGCGGCCAGGTCGGTCTGATGCGCCTCTAAGCGCTGGATCAGGCCGGTGCCGTCGGGATTGTCCAGTTTTGCCGCTTCGCGCTTGAGTTTTTGAACGGGTACCGCATTGCCGCCGCGGGTTCCGGGCCGGTTCGCGCCCGCTGCGGCGTACCGTTTTTCCAGCGCGGTCAACATCCGCGTCGCGCTCTGGCCATCCTTCGGCATCGTGATCAGCGCCGCCATATCCAGCGGGTCAATGCCCGCCGCTTTCCCGCACACGGTCTCGCCCGGAGCGAGGTTGACCGAATGCTCGCCCACGCGGATAAGGACAATTCGGTCGGTCTCGGCCGAATCGCCCCAAACGGCGGAGGCAATATATTCGTATTGTCCCTCAGAAAACGCCAGCTCGCCGCCGAATTCGCCATTCTCCGGCCGGTATTCGGCCCGGGACGGCAGTAATGCCGCGGCTTCCCACTTCCGCTCCGGCTCCCGGGCGGCAATATCCTCCCGGAACCCGCAGAATATAGCGGTGATGAACGCCCCAATCGCTTTGTTTTCGCTGTTTTCACTGTTTTCGCCGGTATCAGCGCGGTTCTCACCGCCGGTCAGACTGATCGTGCGGTCGCTGAGCGGCCCGAAGCCGAATATGTTTATATTAGATATCGTCATAGCTTTGAACCTCCGGAAAACTCAGATCTGCAAGAGCGCTGAACACGTAGTTGCGGGCCAGGCGGGCAACCTCGGGCCCCACGTCCTGATTGTTATTATCTGCAAGAAAACTTGCGGCGGCAACGCGGGCGGCTGCCTCGCCGGGCGCGGCGGGATCCGCCAGGGAATATTCGGTGCGGTCGATCAGTTGAATATAAAAATACGCTTCAGCCAGTTCCTGTGCGAGCGTATTTGCCGCGGCGCGCAGCGCCAGCGTGGAAGTGCCCCGGAGCACCAGCCGCGTCAGATCTTCCTTGCGCGGCAGGAGCGGCAGTACGGCGTCCTTGAGTTCGCGGAGAGTATTGACGCCGCTCACGTCCAGTTCGCGGGTGACGTAGTCCCGGGGGAACAGCGGGAGGCAGGAGAGCGTGTTGACACCCTTGCTCACGGTGCCGCAGAACAGGCCGCCCGCATCACGGAAGCCGTGGGGGATCAACGCCCCGGGGAACAGCACGTCCGTGCCCTCTACGCGCTGCGGGAGCGTGGTTTTATGGGCATGGCCGAACACGCACAGGTCGAAGCCGCAGCTCAGCAGCGGTCCGGCGTCGGGAGCTCCGTCAGCGCCCGCGGGCACCCGGTGCAGCAGCAGGATATTTATATAATTCGGGTCAAGTTTAGGCAGCCTTTCGGGATTGAACAAGTCGCGGCCGGTCGCGGTCTGCTTGGTGCAGGCGGCGCCGTACACGCGCACCGGTTCGGCCTCCAGCTCGAAGGCTTTGAGTTTTTCGCCGAAGATATGGACGTTGTCCGGCCAGTCCTGCGTGCGGTAGGGGGATGCCGGGGAGAGGGGGTCAACGTTGCCCGGACTAATAAAGAAATGCGTCTGCGGCAGCGCTTCGAAAAGACCTTTCAGCGCGGCGTCAATACGCGCGTCGTACCGGCGCTGCTCGAACAGATCGCCGGCGAGCAGTATCGCGCCGATGTTCTGCGCCGCGGCCATTGACGCCAGTTTTTCCGGCACTTCCAGCGCTTCGTTATACAGTAATTGACCGCGCGGATCGCCGGTGCGGAACGGGGAGAAAGCCTTGCCCAAATGCAGGTCGGAACAGATGAAGACGTTCATGCGTTGTCCTCCTTTATCTTTAGTAAAAGCGGCTGATTTTAAGCGCGGCGCTGACCGGACGTCAGGTCGTCGACCAGAGGTTGTAATACACCACGCCCGCCTGCGGGCCGGCGTCGTTCTCGGTCAATATAAACTCGTCGAAGGGAAGGAACACGTAGTTGCCGTAGTTTTCTTCCAGGAACGTCAGCAGCCGGTCAACGGCGTGCACCGAACCCATATAAATATCGTGGAACAGCAGGATCGAACCGTGCTTCATTTCGTACGCCACCGGCGGGCAATAATACGGCTCGCCTTCCAGCGTCGTATGTACGCCTTCGAACAGCACGATGTCAATGATCGCCGACTCCGCCTCGCTGTACGAGATGCCGTGCTCTTTGGCGTAATTACGGATGTAGCCGCCCTCGAAGAACATCCAGTCCAGCGGATCGATGCACCACTGCACCAGCGGCAGGCCGGTGACGCGTTTGACGCGGTCGGATTTGTTGCCGCCGGGCACGCGGAACACGGTGACGGTCTGGCCGGTGATCTCTTTGATCAGCGCGCTGGTGCGCACTACTTCGTCATGCAGCTGCTCGTCGGTGAGCTGGCTGGGGAATTTGTGGCTGTAGGAGTGGTTGCCGATCTGGTGGCCTTCGTCGGAGGCGCGTTTCAGCAGCGCATGGTAGGTGTCGCCTTTGTTGATCTGGATGCCCAGCACGAAGAACGTGGCTTTGGCGTTATGCTTTTTCAGCACGTTCAGCATCTCTTCCGTAGTGCCTTCCTCAGGGCCGTCGTCGAAGGTGAGCGCCACCAGCACTTTGCCTTCATAATTGGGGTTCGCGGAGGTCTTGCCGCCGATCACCCGCGGTTTGGGCGAGGGTGTGGGCGTCACCGGCACTTCGGTGGGCTCCGGCGTGGGCACCTCGGTAGGTACTTCGGTGGGGATCTCCGTGGGCAGTTCCGTGGGCGCCTCGGTGATGAACGGGGTGGCAACGGCGTCCGTAGGTTCTGCGGGCTTCGACTCGGTGGGCGAGTTGAGCACGACCGTATCGGTGTTGGCGGGCTTCGGCTGTTTCGTGCTGCGGGATTCCATGGAGATCAATATAACAAGCAGCGTGATGATCACCGCCGCGAGGGCAATGATCACGCCGTAAGTGCCTTTTTTGGAATTGGTTTTGCTGGCCATAGTGTTTCCTGTTCCTCTTTCGTCAATTTTTCTTTTGTGCGCCGCGGCGATAGGGTGCCGCGGTCAATATTTCCATGTCCGTCATCCGGGTGCGGATGTTGCCGCCGCTGTCCGGGTAGATCACTTCAGCGCTGAAGGAAGCGAGCGTTTCGAATCCCAGCGCGCGGTAGATACGCTGCGCCGGTGCGTTGTCCTTCGCCACCGTGACGCGAAAGCCGTCGTCGGGGAAGAAACTGTTTGCGAGTTCCATTGCCGCCGCGGCCACGCTCTGGCCCAGTCCTTTGCCGCACAGCTCCGGCCGCAGCCCCAGCGCCATATCCGTGAAGCTCTCGTCGCGGTATATGTGCGCCAGTTCCGGGAGCGGCAGCGCCGCGCTCTCGCCGAAGCACACGAACGCCTCGATCTCGCCGCCGAACCTGCGGGAGAGGGCGAAGTGCCAGCCGTCCAGGAACGACCGCACACTTTCCGGCGTGTCCTCGGTGTTGTAGATCTCCTGCCGGCCGCCGTAGCGCCAGCGACACACCGCTGCCGCGTCCGCTTTAGTCATCCGGCGGGAGTAGAACGAACTTTCGCCGGCGGTCAGCTTCATTTCTGCCTCTTGCGGCGGGCAACGAAGAACACCACCAGCGCCGCGGCGCAGCCCGCTACCGCAACGAGGGCAATGATCAATCCCGCCTTGCCGGCTTTATTGTCGACCGGTGCCTGTGTGGGCTGCTCCGTCATACGGTCGCGGCCGGGAGGTGTTGCCGTGGGCGCGTAAGTCTCTTCGGGCGGTTCTTCCGTTGCCTCCGGCGCGTCGGTGGGATCCGGGCCCCGCGTGATGTACACCGGCTCGGTGCGGACGGGTTCGCGGACGATATTGTCCGTGATCGTTATCGTGGTGCGCGCCGTTTCCACGAACCGTCCGCGCGGCATGTACACCAGGTCGTAGCGGCCCGCCGGCAGCAGTTCGCCGCGGTAGATGCCGCCCGAGGTGTCGATGTCAATATATCCTTTTCCGTCCTCGAGCTCTGCCCAGTACAGCGGCATGCACTCGCTCACGTAAAGGTCAACGCTGTTTACCGACGGCGCATAGCACGCGTCGCCTTCCTGCACCAGCAGCACCCAGTCGCCCTTGCAGGCGCCCGTCACCGAGAACGTGATGTTCTCGCCGCGGTCGAACGTGTCTTTGTCCGGAATGACGCTGTTTTTGGAGGATCCGCCGTTGACGCCGAACGCTTGCGCGTCCTCTCGGCTCTTAAAGAATCCGATCCATTTGATCTCGATCTCGCCGGAGAATTCGCCGGAGGCAATATCAAACCGAAGCTGCGTCAGCCGCCCGGTCCAGTTCCGGTTCTTGCCGGCGTTGGAGACCGCGATCGTCCAGTCTTCCGACGGCTGCATGTCTACCGAAAACGTCTTGGACTCGTCCAGCCCGGTATTGTTGGCGGTGGAGAAGTAGCACACGCCTTTGTGGTTGGTGGCGGTACTCTTGTAGCACACCGCGAAGTACGGGTAATCGCGCAGGTTCATGTTGTAGCAGATGTCATAGATCGGGAGGTACACCATCGGATCGGCGCGGCTGCCGTTCTTCTGGAACGTGAATGTCACGCCTTCGCCGGGCATGTACTCAGCACCGATCTGATATAAACCTTTCTGCGTGGGCCGCGCGGAGGTGTACCAGTCGTGGGTGGTGTCGGTCAATATCGTATAGTTCTGCAGATTGAAGCGCAGCAGCGCGCCGGGCTGGGGAACGTTGTAATCATATTCATCGTTGCCCGCCGGCACGTTCGCGGGAGAATTCGGCATCGGATCGGGCAATTCCGCGTCTCCGGGTATATACGGCTGCGCGGTGACAAGGTCGTCAGGATCAAGTTCGTCGATCGGGTCGAGGATGATCGGATCGACAACGACCACCGGCTCGACCGGATCATTAACGACTATAGGTTCCCGGGTAGCCCGTTCCGACCAGCCCGACCACCCGGACCAGTCGATCTGGGAGCTGTCCGGCCAGTTGATCTCGTATGAGCCGTACGGCTGCGAGTAATCTCCCCGGGAGCCGCGCTGAAACCGTCCGAAACCGGAGGGCTCCGGCGTTCCGGCCGCGGTTTTGCCGTTATTGCCGCTGTCGCACGCCACAGCGCAGAGCAGCAGCGCGGGCAGCAGGAGTGCCGCCAGCAGCTTTACACCTCTTTTTTTATTGTCAGAAGAATTGCGCGTCATCTTTTTATCCTTTTGTTTATTCCAGCGCCGTGACCGTCTCGGTCAGCGTGTCAAACTCCAGATCGGCCGCCGACGCGCGGATCGGCGCGGTGCCGAGCGCCTCCAGCCATTCCCGCACGACCAGCGTCTGCCAGGGACCTTTGCCGGGATTCGCGGGGTCAATGGTATTGGTCCACAGCCAGTCGGGCGTTGTCCAGAACGCGAACCGGGGGGCAATTGCCTCGTACACCGGGCGGTCAACGCCGTTCTGCCCGTGATGCGCCATCTGCACCGCGTCGGCTTTCAGCTGGCCGGGGTACAGGGAGAGGAGCTCGCCTCCGCCTTCTACGCCCAGATCGCCCAGCACGATCCAGCGGAAATCCGCGGCGCCGGGCCGTTTTTCGGTGAAGCGGAGGACGCAGGAGGCGTTGTTGAAGGTGTTGACCGTAATGTTCTGATTGGAAACGCGCAGCACTTCGATGTCCAGGCTGCCGAAGATGAAATGTTGACCTTTTTCCAGCGCCAGCAGCGGGAACCGCGTCACGGCGAGCTCCGCATTGAGCTCGGGGAGCTGCCAGCCCAGCACCGGATGTTCTTTTGCACCAAACCGGTCGGGCAGCGGGAAGTACGCGAAGCAGTCAACTGTCGGCAGATCCGTATTGCCCATACGCTCCAGCTGGGAGACGCGGCGGAACACGCCGTAATGGTCGTCGTGGGGGTGCGTGAGCAGCCAGAGATCGATCCGGTACTCGCAGCCGTACTGCGCCGCCGTCTTTTTCAGGCGCGCCAGGAAGCCGGCCGTATCCGCGACGTTGCCGCCGTCAACGACCACGATCCTCCGGTCGTCCGTCACCACGATAAATCCGGTCATCTGTGTCGGTGTGTAATTCTTCAGTTGAATGATCTTCATCCGCGTCACGCTCCGTGATCTGCTCTTGATCTGCTGCGCGCCCGAGGGCCTGTGCGCCTAGTATCATTATACCATTTTAGCGGCACGAATTTCAAGAGTTGAACGTGTTTTGAGCGTGGCGCCTTCTCGGACCTTGCGGACAGCTGTTTTTTCGTAAAAATAAACAAAAACCACTTGCTGAGGCGATTTTTGTTTATCTCGGGCGCCTTCTCGATGGCTAACCGTGCGAAAAAGATAAACAAAAACACCTTTGTCTGCCGCTTTTTGTTTAGGAAGGGCTTAAAAGGGGTTATGTCCGTATAATGGTGTAAATTTAAAATGCGAGCCACTGCTCGATCCTGTATAATGAACTTGCACAACCAAAAGACAGGAGGTAATGAACAATGGCTCAAATCAATTTTACACTATCTGAGGAAGAAATTCTACA
>JAFZSK010000021.1 GCA_017620915.1 Clostridia bacterium
AGGTCGTATTCGTTTTCAGGATAGAAGCCGGGCATTTCGGCGGTCTCGCCGCCCACCAGCGCGCAGCCGGCCTGTACACAGCCCTCGGCCACGCCGGAGACGATCTGCGCGATCTTCTCGGGCACGTTTTTGCCGCAGGCGATGTAATCGAGGAACGTGAGGGGCTTCGCGCCGCAGCAGATAATGTCGTTGACGCACATGGCCACGCAGTCGATGCCCACCGTGTCGTGGCGGTCGGCAATGAACGCCAGCTTCAGCTTTGTCCCCACGCCGTCGGTGCCGGACACCAGCACCGGCTCGCTCATCCCGGAGAGGTCCGGCCGGAACAGACCGCCGAAACCGCCCACGTCGGAACACACGCCCGGCGTCAACGTGCGGCTTATATGCTCTTTCATCAGCTCCACCGAGCGGTACCCTGCCGTGATGTCAACGCCCGCGGCGGCATAACTGTCGGATCTCGACTGTTTATTCATAACTTATTCCTTTCCGTTCCAGCAATACGTGCACAGTTTGCACTCGTCCACGCCGATGGCTTTAACGATGCCCTCCAGCGTCTGGAACTCCAGCGAGGCAAAATGGAATTTTTCGCTTATGGCGCGGCGCAGATTTTGACCGCGCTCCGTGCTACCGTCACTGTATTCGTCAATATGCGAAAAGCCTTCCTCCCCCTCCAGCTCCATTATGGTGCGGCGGGCAATGAGCTCCATATCGCTCGTGGCCCGGGAGAAGTTCAGGTATTTGCAGCCGTACATTATCGGCGGGCAGGCGGAGCGCATATGGACTTCTTTGGCGCCGTTGGCGTACAGGAATTCCACCGTCTCCTTCAGCTGCGTGCCGCGCACGATGGAGTCGTCCACGAACAGCAACTTTTTGTCCTGGATCAGTTCGTGCACCGGGATCTGCTTCATCTTGGCGACTTTGTCCCGTTCCACCTGGTTGGGCGGCATGAAGCTGCGGGGCCAGGTCGGGGTGTATTTGATGAACGGGCGGGCAAAGGGCACCCGGCTCTCGTTGGCGTATCCGATGGCGTGGGGCGTGCCCGAATCCGGAACGCCGCTCACGTAGTCAATATCCTGCGCGTTGCCCAGTTCTGCGTCGTGCTCCGCCATGATGCGGCCGTTGCGGTAGCGCATGGTCTCCACGTTGACGCCTTCGTAATTGGACGTGGGATAGCCGTAGTACGACCACAGGAACGCGCAGATGCGCATTTTTTCCCGCGCCGGTGCCAGCGTCTCAACGCCTTCCGGCGACAGTTCCGCGATCTCGCCCGGGCCCAGTTCGCGCACGCATTTGTAACCCAGTTTGTGGCAGGCAAAGGACTCGAAGGTGACGCACCAGCCGTTGTCGTTCCGGCCCAGGATCATCGGCAGCCGGCCGTATTTGTCCCGGGCGGCAATGATGTTGCCGTTGTCCCGGA
Source organism: Clostridia bacterium (assembly GCA_017620915.1). GTDB lineage: Bacteria > Bacillota > Clostridia > UBA1212 > UBA1255 > UBA1255. The sequence continues at coordinate 1,418 of JAFZSK010000021.1, forward strand.
GTATCAATATGGACGCGGTGCCCTCGATCATCTCCTGCGCATACAGGATGCCGTCCGTAAAATTAGTTTTCTGATTGATCAGCGCCGCCGTCAGCTCAGTCGCGTTTACCGCGCCGCCGGTCATGGCGTCGAAGTGCTCTCCGGACTCGGCAAAACAGCGTTCCAGCAGTTCTTCGCTGTTGATAATCACGCCGGTCATGCAGATGGCATAGGTGCCCAGCCGGGAACGAATAAGCAAAGGCTGCGGATCGGAGTCACTAATGCATCCGATGGCAGCCCGCCCTTTCATTTCTTCAAAAATATGCTCGAATTTAGTGCGGAACGGCGAGTTCACAATATTGTGGATGACCCGCTGCAGTCCGATATTGTTGTCGTACGCTGCCATCCCGCCCCGGCGCGTGCCGAGGTGGGAATGGTAGTCGGTACCGAAAAACACGTCCGCGATCGCGTCTTCGCGGCACGTCGCTCCGAAATATCCGCCCATGGATAAACCTGCTTTCTGTGCCTGTCAGTTATTTTGTTTTCTTCTTCGTTTTGGCGAAGAACAGTTTGGAGAGCTCCATGGGCTCGATGTATTCGCCGCCGCGGTAAACGCGCATGTTGCCCGACGCGATCTCGTCGATCAGCATTACTTTGCCCTCGGCATCGTAGCCGAACTCGAATTTAATATCGTAAAGCTCGAGGCCGCGCGCCTTCATATCTTCCGCCACCACCGCGGTGATTTCTTTGGTCATTTTGCGGATGGCGTCATACTGCACGCCGGTCATTATTTTGAGCGCCTTGAGCCCGTCTTTCGTCACCAGCGGATCGCCTTTGGCGTCGTTCTTGAAAGTCATTTCCACGTAGTAGTCCAGCGGCGCGCCGTTCTCGATGTATTCACTGTAGCGGCGGTAGAAGCTGCCTACCGCGCGCAGCCGGCAGATGACCTCGAGGCCTTTGCCGAACACTTTCGCGGGCAGTACTTCCATCGTCGTATCCTTCAGATTAGCCTTCACATAATGGGTGCGGACGCCCGCGGCGTTGAGCTTTTCAAAATAATATTTGGTCATGCGCAGGTTGACGTCGCCAACGCCTTCAATGGTGAGTCCGATCGAGTTTTCGCCGGGATCGAATTTGCCGTCCTTGCCGGTGCAGTCGTCCTTGAACTTCAGCAGGTAGTTGCCGTTGGGCAGCGCAAATACATCTTTGGTCTTGCCGGAATATACGAGTTTCTTTTCCATGTTACGATCTCCTTTATTTTTGTGTTTCTAGTTGCAATGTAAATGGTTTTCGGCGTATTGCCCGCGCCGGGGTCAATCGCCCTCCGCCAGCCGGTGCTCCACTTCCGCATCTTTTTTCAGCACGTTCAGCCGGTCGGTCTCGCGGCGGGCAATAAGTTTTTTCGTCAACTCCGGCTCCCCCAGCGCGAGGATCTGCGCGGCCAGCAGCGCGGCATTGACGCCGCCGTTCACCGCCACAGTAGCCACCGGGATCCCGGACGGCATCTGCACCGTGGACAGCAGCGCATCCAGCCCCTCAAGCACCGCCGATTTACACGGAATGCCGATGACGGGCAATACGGTATTGGCCGCGATCGCCCCCGCCAGATGGGCCGCCATGCCCGCGGCGGCAATGATCACGCCGAACCCGTTGTCCGCGGCCGTGCGGGCGAACTCTCCCGCCTCCGCGGGCGTCCTGTGTGCTGAATATATGTGTACTTCAAAGGGTATTTCGAGCGCCTTTAGCGTGTCCGCGGCCTTGCGAATGACCGGCAGATCGCTGTCGCTGCCCATGACGATTCCGACTTTTTTCATGACTGCCTCCTGCTGTAAATAGATAAGAGCGCACTTGCTCCGGCATCGAAGTAAATGCGCCCAGACGGTCGGCGTATTCATCCTTTGTTCCGCGTGGTGCTCCACTGATCCGTCAGTCGCAAAGAATGTCTGCAGCGCTTGCCTGCTGCGACAGTAATTGTATCACGGAGCGGAAAAAGTGTCAACAAATTAGTTACAAGTTATAAGTTATAAGTTTTAAGTTAAGGAAGCGGATCATCAACTTGAAACTTAAAACTTGCAACTTAAAACTTGTTGTTTGCATTGCTCTGCTCTGTTGTGTTATATTGATAAATGAACAAAAAAGTCCTGCGCGGAGGTGCGCATATGAGTATGAAACAGATCGGATTTGCCGATGTAAAAATCGAAGGCGGCTTTCTCGGAAAGATCGAGCAGCTAAACGAAAAAGTGACGATCGGCGCGGTGTACGACCGCTTCAATGAGACCGGCCGGGTGCGGGCGTTTTCCTGCACGTGGAAAGAAGGCGAACCGGACCGGCCGCATATATTCTGGGATTCGGATGTGGCCAAATGGATCGAAGGCGCGTCGTACGTGCTGGCAAAGCATCCGGACGAGGAATTGACCGCGCGGATCGAGTCGGTGATCGACGACATCGAGGCCAATCAGTGGGAGGACGGTTACGTCAACAGCTACTACACCACCATCGAGCCCCAGAACCGCTTCACGGTGCGGGGCAATCACGAACTGTACTGCTGCGGCCACCTGATCGAAGCCGCAGTAGCGTATTATGAATCCACGGGCCGCGACCGGTTCCTGAAGATAATGATGAAATACGCGGATCTGGTGGACCGGATCTTCCGCGTGGAACATTCGGCCGCGTTCCAGACGCCCGGCCACGAAGAGATCGAGCTGGCGCTGTTCCGGCTGTACCGCTGCACGAAGCAGGAGAAGTATCTGACGCTGGCGAAGTTTTTTGTTGACCAGCGCGGCGCCAATACGCTCGATCAGCCCATCGCGGGCGGCATATACGGAATATACCAGCAGGACGTACCGCCGCGGGAAGCTCGGGAGGCCGTGGGCCACAGCGTGCGCGCCTGCTATTTCTACGCGTCGATGGCAGATTACGCTCTTGAGACCGGCGATGAAGCTATGGCGGAATCCTGCCGGAGGCTGTGGGAGGATATTGTCACCCGCAAAATGTACATCAGCGGCGGTATCGGTTCCACCTGCTACGGCGAGGCGTTCACGATCCCGTACGATCTGCCTCCGGAAAGCGCGTACACCGAGACCTGCGCCGGCATCGCGCTGATCTATTTCAGCCAGCGTATGTTCCTGCTGGAGAAGGACGCACGGTACGCCGACGTGATCGAGCGGCTGCTGTACAACGGCGTGATCTCCGGCCTGTCGCTGTCCGGCGACTGCTTCTTCTATGAAAATCCGCTGGAGATCAATCTTCGCAACCACTACAAGATCAAAGCCACCGCGAACCAGCTGCGGCTGCCTATCACACAGCGCGTAAAAGTGTTCGGCTGCTCGTGCTGCCCGCCGAATCTGAACCGGCTGCTGGCGTCTGTTGGCGATTATATGTACGCTGTGGACGGCGATGAGATATATGTGAACCAGTTTGCTCCCGGCACCGCCAGGGCCGGCGGCATAGAGATCCGCACCGGGACGGACTATCCTTTCACCGGGCGCATAAAGATCTCGGCAAGAGGCGCCGCAAAACTGCACGTGCGCATTCCGGGCTGGTGCCGGCGAATCACGGCGTCCGCGGCGTACACGGTGGAAAACGGGTACGCGGTGTTCGCGGACAATACAGTCACAGTGGACTTCGACATGCCCGTCGCCGCGATCGCCAGCGACAGCCGCGTCTGGGACAACGCCGGTAAAATTGCCGTCACCCGCGGCCCGGTAGTGTACTGCGCAGAGGCGCGGGACAACGGCGGCGTTGACCTTCACACGCTCACCCTTTCCCCCGGCGCGGTCGGCGCCGCCGGCGTATTGCCCGCGGGTCCGTCCGGACTGCCCGAGCTGGAGCTTTCAGCTATCCGTCAATTGCCCACACCGGGCGGCGCGCTGTACTACCCGGCGGAAGAGTCCGCGTTCGAGGTGTTCAAGCTGCGCCTGATACCGTATTATGCCTTCGCCAACCGCGGCGAAGACGACATGCTGGTGTGGTTCACCCGGGAGCGCTGAGCTGTTATGAAAGTACTTGTTTTAAACGGCAGTCCCAAGAAGCAGAGCGACACGTTCCGGCTGACCGAAGCCTTTTTGCGGGGCTTGGACCGGGCGACGGAGTCGGGCAATGACGTCCGGATCGTCAACGTCATCGATGAACACATTGCCCCCTGCCGCGGCTGTTTCGGGTGCTGGCAAAATGGAGACGGCCACTGCGTGATCAACGACGGTCAGAACGCTATACTCGACCTGTACCGGGCCGCGGATCTGATCATCTGGAGTTTTCCGCTGTACTGCTACGGCATGCCGTCGCATCTGAAAGCCGTGCTGGACCGCACGATCCCGCTGATCAAGATGAAAATGGTGCAGGAGGACAACGGCACCGTCCGCCACGAAGCACTCGCAGACTTTTCCCGAATTCACACGGTGGTCATCTGCGGCTGCGGCTTCCCGGACTGGGAAGGCAATTTCGACAGCCTGCGCCTGCAGTGCCGTCATTGCTTCGGCAACCTGACCACCGTCTGCGTTCCGGAAGCGCCGATGCTGAACGTGCCGGCGGCGGCAATCGTTGCTGACCCGCTCCTGACCCGCTTCGAACAGGCCGGCGCGGAATATGCCCGCAATCTGACACTCTCTCCGGAAACAATAAACCTCCTTGAGCATCCGATGATCCCCAAGGAGGAATATATCCGAATCGTTAACGGTAATTGATTTTTACTTGCCCGGCGCAAATATTACATGTTCCGACGGATTGCCTTCGGAGTCCGCTATAGTTACGTAGTAGCACACCGGCTCAGGGTGATCCGGCTCGTCCGGGCGATCCTCCTGCGAAGATTGAACTAATATAGTTCCTCCGGTCAGCGTGATCGGATCCAAATAGTATATCGCTTTTTCCATAGCGGTGGATTCGATCGCGATCGCCGGTGCGCCGTGAATATCCAGCGTGACCTCGCGGTCTACCATCAGGCAGGCGCAGGCAAACTCTCCCGTGACGCCCATCTCGCCCATCAGTACGATGCCGCCATCATAATGCTCTTCGTCCGGGTTCATCTTGCGGCCGACAGTTAGCGTGCCGTTGCCCGTGAATGTGATACTGCCCGAATGGCCCGCGCCCCAGATCTCGATGAAGTCGACCTGGTTGTCCCCCAGCACTTCGATCTTGAACGCATTGCCCATCATGTTGGCTTCGATCAGCGAACCGTTGAAATTATTGAGCGTAAGCGTATTAGTCGCTTTATCGTAGCGCAGCGAGCCGTCTTTCGGGCCTTCGGTGACCGGGGTATCCGGATCATATTGCTCCCAGGTGGCTCCTTTTACCAGATATCCGTACTCAAATTCGCCGTTTTCCGATTCTACGGAATACCGCAGATAGAGTTCCGGCCCGAAATACTGACCGGAATCCCGCGACCAGTCGTACTCTCCTTCCCAGTCCGGATCCGGGTTAGGCAGCACCGGAAAACCGTCAATGTGATCATTGCGCAGATAATCCAGGCCCAGCAGGTCAACGCCGAACGACGCCATTATTGCAGTCACGCCGACCAGTATGGCGGCGACCGGCCGCAATATCATCTGCTTCAGCCGCGAATGGCGCTTCTCCTCGGCGCGCGCGATCTCCTCGTCGCTGGAGGCTTCGAGCGGACCGACGTAGTTTTCGTTGTATTCGTCCCAGGTGCCGGAAGTCTCGTTGACCGTGTCGACCTCGACAGGAATATGCTCTTCCACCGGAACAGGTTCGTCCAGCGCCAGCCTCGGAATATGGTATTCGTTGTCAGAATAATAGTCTGCCACGCGAATCACCTCTTTTCAGACGGCGGGAACGGTCAGTTTGCGGGGATATTGTGCACATCGACCTGCGGGAACGGGCACTCGACGCCGAGCTTTTTGAAGCCCAGCAGCAGATCGTGGTTCAGAGTACGGGAACCGAAGAATATGTTTTTCTCTTCCACTTCCACCACAAATTTCAGAATGACGCCGCTGTCGGCCAGTTCGTTGACGCCCAGATATACCGGCGGGGCTTTCATGGTATCTTCGTGATTGTGATAGATCTCCTGAAGCAGGTCGGGAATGCGGCTCTCCAGATACTCGAAATCGGTGCCGTAGGGCACGGCGATCTCGCAGCCCGAGCGGGAAGGTTTGTCGGAGCGGTTCAGAATGTTCTTCATCGCGGAGTTGTTGACGATCTTGACGTTGCCGCCCGGATCGGTGATGCACGTGGTGCGCAGTCCGATGTTCGTCACGGTGCCGCGGAACCCGCCGACTTCGACGATATCCCCTACGTTGTACTGGTTCTCAAACACCATGAACGCGCCGGTCACCATGTCGGATATCAGGCTCTCCGCCGAGAAACCGACGACTAATGCGACGATTCCGACGCTGGCAACGATGGTGGAAACGTTGACGCCGATGATGGACAATCCCCAGCACAGTATCACGATGGCCGCAACGTACTTCATCACGCTGGCCAGTATCGTCAATACCGTTGCCACCCGGTGATTCTTGGGTTTAATGAGTTCCAGTACGAAAACGATCAGCGTCTCAACGGCGATCACGCCGGCAACCATTATCAACAGTTTAAAGAAGGTGCTCAGGTTTACTTTTACGTTGCCGAATCCGTTCCACTTAAGGAGCCCCGTCAGGAAACCCAGTGTCAGAAACACCGCCAGGACCGCGACGCATACGATTATTCGAATGATCCGTGCTTTTTTCTCGACTGGCATAATATACCTCTTTTCCGCCCGGTTTTTCGGGCAATTAACTCATTTTCAGTATACCATTTATCCGGGCCAGATTCAACGCTTTTTTTAGCACGGGGTCAGACCTCATTTTTAAACATGGGGTCAGACCCGCGTTTAACAATTCGGGCAAAAAGTGGTATAATGCCTCTGTAAACGGCGAGGCGGGAGAACGCTTCGCAATTAATTGGATAAGAGGGCGGATAATGATGAAGCGCAGTATTGATGTTAAGATCGTGTTATTGACCGTGCTGGCGGTATTGACCGGCATGCTGGCGGTGTTCAGCGCCTGCAGCAAGGACGGCGGCAAAGCCGAGGAATACGGGAGCGGTTCGGAAGCGCAGCCGACCGTTGACCCAAACGCCCCGAAAGATCCCGAAGAAGACCCGGCGCTGAATGTGTTCCCTACGGACGGAGGCAACATCGAGATCGGCATCTTCTGGGAACCGCCCCACGACTTCACCACGGCCGAACAGTACGACTGGATCCGCGACGCCAACATCACCTTCATCGAGATCACCAACCGCGACGGCGCCATCAACAAAGAAGTCTCCGACCTGCAGCTGAAGCTTGCCGGCGAGCGCGGGATCAAGATCGTGTATTCGTGCGGAGTTGACGGCAAGAACCTTATGAACATGTCGGAATCCAAGCTCACCGAGTACCTCACCGAGCTCGCTAAAAATCCCGTTATCAGCGGCATCCACGTTATTGACGAACCCGCGCAGCCCTGGACCTACGCCAAAGTCTGCGCGACTATCACTAAATGCGGCCTGATGCCCCGCCTCAATTTCCTGCCCTACTTCGCCACCTGGGTATTCGAAAACTATCAGGGCTTCGTGGAAGACACCATCGTGGCCACCGGCAAAGAAAACTTCGGCTACCTGTCGTACGACCAGTACCCGTTCCCGTATTACGGCGGCGACCCCGATATGTTCTACAACCTGAACCTGTTCCGCGAGATCGGGCTCAAGTACGATGTGCCCACCGCGTTCTATATCCAGTCCATCGGCGAAGGCGGCAATTTCCGCCGCACCAACGGCGGCGAGATCCGCTACCACACTTCCGCAGGGCTGGCATACGGGCTCAAATCCATGACCTACTTCACGTGGTGGACAACGGGCTTCTGCGATGAAAAAGACTACGCGATCATTTCGCCCTACGGCAAAAAGACTTCGATATACGATGATGTGAAGTCAATCGACGCGGATATTCTGCGCGTCGGCCGCCTGCTGCGCCGTCTGGACGCGCTGGAAGTGTACCATACCAACGGCAATGAAAGTGATATCGACTACTGCACCAGATCCGACGTGCCGCTGTATACCCCGCCCGAAGGCAAATACGGCTTCATCGTCTCGCTGATGGAAGACCGCGAGACCGGTCGCGACTATGTGATGATCGTGAACAAGGACTACACCAACTCCCGGCGCTGCGAGTTCAGCGTCACCAAGCCGCTCACACATTTGTACGACTGCAGCGGCGGAGAGTACCGCGAGCTTGACATTTCCTCCGGCTCGGTCACGCTGGATTTCCTGCCGGGCGGCTTCGTGCTGCTGGCCGCGGGACAGCACGACAACTTCGTCGACCGCGTCATCGACGCCGATCCGCAGAATCTGGCCAAGGGCAAACCCGTGGCGGTGAAAGACGTTGAACCGGGCGGCGGCTGCTACGCGTACTGCGTCACCGACGGCCGGCGCGACTGCCTGATCGCCACCGCGCGCGGTTATCAGGCGCCGGGCAAGACCGGTTACGTGGAGGTCGATCTGGGCAGAGTGACGGAGGTCAACCGCGTTGACCTCTACCCCATCGGCACCAAATACACGCGCGGAGAGACTTTTCCGCGGGACTTCACGATCGAGGTATCCGTTGACCGCGAAAACTGGATCGAAGTACACGCCGAGGTCGATTATACCGGCGCATACACCGCGATCCCCATGTTTTCGTTCGCGCCGCAGCAGGCCCGCTATGTGCGCCTGAACGTCACCAAGGGCAGCTCCGACGGCGGTTTTGAACTCGCTGAGTTTGAAATTTACAACGACGACGGCAGCATTCCCGCCCCGGACAATAGTAAATACTATGCAGATCCCGGCGACGTCGACCCCAACGCCAACCTGGCCGAAGGCCGCTCCGTCAAAGTCTCCAGCGATCTGGGCGGCGACTGGAGCAAGAACCACATCACCGACGGCGACCGCTCCTCCAACTGGAGCTCTGCACTGAACCGCCACGCCACCGAGGACGGTGTGGAATGGATCCGCATCGATCTGGGCGCGGCGCGGCAGTTCAACGAAGTGGATCTGTATCCCCGCGGCGACGGTCAATACTTCCCCTTCAACTTCCGCATCGAGATCTCCGACGACGGCAAAGATTTTACGGCAATATACGAATGCGAAACGCCGGATCTCCCTTCCAAGGGCGAACCGACGTTCTGCAGGCTGGGCAAAACATACACCGCCCGCTATGTGCGCATATACGCATATAAGCTGCGGGACGTGAAAGGATTTAACGACGGCCACCTGTTCCAGCTGTCCGAGGTAGAAATCTACAACAAAGCCTAATTCCCCAGCGGCGAGTATCCCGTCTTCCGCACCAGCGCCTGCCCCTGCGGGCCGCAGATCCATTCGATCAGCGCGCGGGTATTGTCGCTCGCGTCGGAACGGACAACAGCAAAAAACGTTGACGCCAGCGCGTACGAGCCGTTCTCGATGTTCTCGAGCGTGGGGGCAACGCCGTTTATCTTAAGCAGCTTGACGTTGAAACTGCTCATAAGTTCAGTGGTGTAAAACCGGAACGAATACCCGATGGCGCCGCGGTGGTTCCGGTATGCGGATACTTCTTCGACAATGCCGCCCATTCCATCGGAAAAGGTCTCCTTTTTCGGCGCCATCATGTTCACGTCTTTCATCACAAAACGCAGCATGGCGGTCTGGCTGCCGCTCCCGGACTCGCGCTGGAACGCCATTATTTTGCCCATGCCCTTGATGCCCAGCTGATTCCATTTGGTGACCTTGCCCGAATAAATATCGCGGATCTGGTCCAGCGTGAGGCCGTCGGCCGGATTTTTAGGATTGACGAAAAACACAAATGCCTCGCGGCCGATGGGTATATACTCCAGTTCCACGCCTTTGCTCGCGGCGTATTGCTCCTGTTCTTTGCTGGGACCGGCCACAAATATTATGTCGCACTCGCCGTCAACGATCCGCTCATACGCATTCCCGGTCGTGGTGCAGTCAATGAGTTCTTCAATCTCCTCTTTGTCTTTCTGCGCCAGAGAGCCTGGGTATGTTGCCTGCGCGAACGCGGCGTAAACGGGATACAGCGCCGTGGCCCCGTCCATGCGCGGCAGGTCGTCACCGTCTTCGAAGTGCAGCGTTGCCACATCGTCCGCGTGTTTGACCAGGCTGCCTTCCGTAAACGGAATATACGTACGGAAGTCAAAATATTCTTTCACCGAGGTCTGATCCAGATGGTAATTATACACCCCGACTCCGATCAGCAGACCCACGCCGGCGACCAGGCCGCCGCACCAGACGAGGAACCGCTTCCGCGTGATCCACTGCGTCATGAATCCGATAGCAGCAAGTTCCGCCAGGATCCCGAGCAGTATATAGCATGTGCGGTATTGCCAGTTCGCATCGTCGCGGCACAGCAAATATACAACAGTTCCGACCCACAGAGTGTCGATCACTATAAAGATTATGATCCACCAGAGGTATGATGAATCCCGTAGCGCTCCCCAGGAACTGTCCCGTTCTTTCTTTTCCCGGTATCTCAGGATCGAAAGCGCGACCGTGACGATCGGCGGAGCAAAAATCAATGATAGAAAAAGCAAGGTGAACATTTCCGTTTTTTTGTCAGAGCAAAGCCCATTTATCGTTTATTTTTTTCTCAAGCTGTGCCATACCCTCTTTAAGCGGTACGGTGCCATTAAGTGCATCCTTGAGTACAGCGGTCAGTTCGTTTGTGAACAGTTCCGCGATCTCATACGGGAAAATACACTCGAACCGGCCGATGCAAGCATATTCGTCTATTCCATAAACGCAGGCATCCCAGTTCTTGTCGGCCCACGCGTCTTCCGCATGCCTCCAGCAATAATCGTTCTTCAGCGAAGCAAGGACCGGTACAGATCCGCCGGTCTGACCATGGAACGCGCGTTGACCTTCTCCTGTGAAGAAAAACAGTGCAAACGCGGCCGCGGCGCCCGGATTATCGGTGTATTTATACACACCCACACCGGACGAACCAATGCCAATCGACGGATAGTCAAACAGCGGCAGATTGATCAGATCCCAATCGACTGATCTCATATCGTACGTCCGCGCCGCTTCATCGATCGCAGGATACGTCGTATAATTGAAGACCGGTTCTCTGCCATCAAAACCGCCGCTTAAACCGATGTTTATAAAGCCGGCCCTGCACGCATCAAGCGCCTCTTCCAGCGCCTTCAGCATATCCCCGGAAGTCAGGTCAACTCTGCGATTCCCGATACTGTACCAGCTGCTGCCGCCGGTATATGCGCTTATGAAGGAAGTGAATATCAGCGCGTCGTACAGCGGCAGCGCTGCGCCGTAAAAATCGCCGCCGGCGCTGAGCTCTTCGCAAAGTGCGAGGAAATCGGACCAGGTCCAGTCCGTCCTGACTTTATTGTCCAGGGCCATCACCGTCAATGCGTCGCGGTTGTAAATAAACACGGGCTGTATATATTCGCTGGCAACATAATAAAGATGCCCGTTGACCTCCCCGGTGTTAAAGATGTTATTGTAGACGTTGTCAGGATAAATACCCAGCACTCCCATCCAGTACTCTAGCGGCATCAGCGCGTCCTGCGTCACAGCATAATCATACACGGACGCGTCGTCAAAAAAGAACACGTCGCCGATATCTCCGCCGGCAATACGCGCTCTCATGTCGGAGGAGGAATAATCGCGTTTAACAGCCACATCCGGATACTGTATGCGGAACGCGTCAATATACGCATTTGCAGCGCGACGTTTGTTTTCGGTCGTTCCGCGGTTATATGTAAACTTGACCGTTCCGCTGATCTCCGGCGGTTCACCGTCCGGAGACATTGTCACGATCCCCGAATTCGGGGTCCTGGTCGCAGGCGCTTTAGTACCCGCTTCCGCGGACGGTTCCGTTTCGCTCGATCTGTTGCAGGCAAACAGCGAAACAAATACACACAGCACCAGCAGCAGCCCGGTCAGTTTTTTCGCATCCATAGTCTACGTCACCTTTCAGTGTAGCCTGAACGGCGTGCTCCCTTCCGGAAACACGCCGTTCGACTCGAAGAGTTAAGTTATTACTTCTTGTTAACGATCTGGATGTCGTCAACATATGTGCCGTGCGCACGGCCGGCCCAGCCGAAGCTCTTATATTTCGAGAAGAGCGCGCTGGTGGAGGCGGCCAGTTCGGTGCCGGAAGCGTCAACGATCTTCGTGTTTCTGTAATACCCTTCACTGTATCCCAGCGCCGCGTTGATGACGCCCGGATCGTCGTACACGACTTTGAAGAGCACAGTATCGTTGGCGGTGACGGTAACGGTATCGGTGCCGTTGTCCTCGACTTTGATATTGACAAAGTTGGTCTTGAAATCAACGTCGGTCTCAATGATCGTGGAAATATAGGACTTCTTGTTGGCCTCGAGATCCCAGACCGGAATATAAACTTTGATCTTGCTCGGAGCCATAAAGAACACGCCGCAGCCGCTGGGACTTACAAGAGAGCCTCTGCCGTCGCCTTCCAGACCGTTGTTCTCAAACAGATTGCGGGTGGTATTCTGTTCGTCGCCCCAGTTGAATATGAAGCCGCCGAAGTTGCTTTCGGTGCAGTCATCCTTGTATTTGAACGTGCAGGTGTAGCCCGCGCCGGACTTGATGATGCCGTTGTAGTAAAGGGCGTCAAACGAAATATTCGCGACCAGATTTCCGTCGATGTCAATGATCTTGGAGCCGTTAGCGCCGACACAGTACGCGTACATATCGTAATCAAGGCCGGCCATGCTGGCGGAGTCGTCGAAATCTTCGAAGTCCAGCACCATCTCGTCGAATTCATCGTCAAGGATCGGAACATCTTCCTCTTTGTCGTTCTCATCGGGCTTTTCAGCTTTAACGAGCTGGCTGCCGTACGAGGCGTTGAACGCGGCGTCATACTTGGCGATATCTTCTTCGCTCTTGAACGCGCCAAGCCACGCGATCGCCAGTTCACCGTCTCTGGTATCCGGTGTGGGGAAACGGATGCCGGTCCAGGCGCCTTCCGCCGCCGCGAACTGCTCCGCGAGATTCAGCGTGCCGGTATGCCAGTCAAGGTCGGACGTCCATGTAATGTCAGACCAGAGGCCTTCTTTGCCGTCGGGACCGCCGCTGACTTCGTTGATCGAATAGAAGTGGTTGGTATTGCGGATGCTCTGGCCGTAGCCGAGTCTGTATTTGAACGCAATAAACGGATAATTCGCGGTCTCAAATCCCTCGTCAAAACGGAAAATCACCCAGTTATCGCCGATGTCGGTGACAATACTGAGCCAGGGGCCCTCGTCGCTGATCCCAACGTTGCAGGCCTGATTATCGATGACGCCTTCTTCGAGATCAAAAATGATCGCGTCAATGCCGCTCGTATCCATCGTAGGCTTGGGTTCTTTCGTGGGCGCTTCGGTAGGAGCCTCTGTGGGCGCCGGAGCTTCCGTGACCACCGGCACGTCGGTAGCCTTAGGAGCATCGGTCACTTTAGCGGGTTCTTTCGTGGGCTCGTTGTCCGCGGGTTTCGCGGTATTGCAGCCGGCGAACGCCGTAATGATCAGAACGCAGGCAACGATGACCGCCAGTAAACGTTTGTTCATGTTTTTTCTTCCTTTCAAAATGGAATCGTAATGGTTGCCATATTCAGCGTGGCAGTGTTGTCACCAGTATAACACACTTACGCCATGCTGTCAAAAATTCTGAAGCTTCGCCGCCTGCTCTTCGACAAACGCGGCCAGCTCTTTCACGTTCTCCGGCTCGAGGGGCATCGGTATGCCCGCGCGCTTAAGCGTCTCGAAATAGCCGTACGTGCCGCCCATACCGCAGAGCTTCAGGTAGCTTCCCCACGCGTCTTCGCCTTCCGTTTTCATGCGGTAGAGCGAGAACGCGCCGAGCTGCGCCAGGGCATGTATTTGGCCTCGATCTCGCGCCAGAACCGGCGCCAGTCTGCCGAAGTTGAGCCCGGATTCTCGAACACGCGATGCTGGAATTCGTCAACGCTCACCAAATACGGGATCGTCTTGATCGCGTCGGTGAAGTGGGCGTAAAGGTATTTACCGGTCTTGTCGCCGAAGAACCGCTCCATATACGGGTACGCGAACAATTCCATGGTCATGGAGTGTATCTCGTTGATCTCGCTGGTGGAGAACGCCTGCGACATCAGCGGCAGCCGGCGGGAGGCGTAGTACGCTTCGAACGCGTGTCCGGCCTCGTGCGTCAATACGTCGATATCCGCGGAAGTGCCGTTGAAATTGGAGAATATGAACGGCGCCTTGTAGTTCGGCATGAACGTGCAGTAGCCGCCCAGATGCTTGTTCTCGCGGGTCACGAAATCGAACAGTTCGTGCTCCGTCATAAAGTTAAAGAACTCGCCGGTCTCGGGAGACATCTCTTCGTACATCTGACGCGCTTTTTCGGTAAGTTCTTCCGGCGATCCGATGGGCAGTGCGTTGCCGTCAGGATAGTGAGGCTCTCGTCATACCACTCAAGTTTCTCGATGCCCAGGCGCCCCGCCTGCTCCCGGAACAGTCGGTCGCACAGAGGCGTAATATACTTGCGGACCGCCTCACGGAATTCGGCCACTTTCTGCGCGTCGTAATCGTACCGGCCGCGGGCAAGATAAACGTAGTCTATATAGCTCTTGAAACCCAGCCGTTTGGCGATAGTGCAGCGCGTTTTGACCAGCTTGGCGTACTGCGCATCCAGCTTGCCGGAAACGTCCTCGTAGAGCTTCGCCCATGCTTCGAACGCCGCCTTGCGCTCCTCACGGTCGGTGGACTGCATGTGGCGCAGAAGTCCGTAAAAATTGCACTTCTCCCCCATGAACTCCACGGAGCAGGCCGCGGCGGTCTTGGAATATTCCGTGGTCAGATCGTTCTCGCGGATCGAAGGCAGCACGGTGGTCAGCTTGATCAGCCGCTGCTGGACTTCAAAGTCCTTAAACATGTGGCTGCCGTATTTTTCCTCCAGCTGCGGGCGGAACGGGCTCGCGAGCACTGCCTTGACCGCTTTTTTGAGCGTCATCATGAGTTTCGGCATCTCGCGGTTGAAGAATTTGATCTCGGCATCGTAGAACTCGTCCTTCATGTTCATCGTGTTGCGGATGCTGGCGATCGTGTTCTGCGTCGTCACGCTCTCCATGATGCGCTGAAAGCCGAGGAACGCGTTGTCCGCTTCCTCAAAAGTCTTTGCCGCACCGAACTGTTTACAGCAGGCGGAGAAATCCTGCTTCGCCTTTTTCAGATCCGGGCGTTCGTATTTCAGATCTTTGAATTTTTCCATAAAACCTCTCCCCTATTTGATATCCCGATTTTTGAACACGGTCAGCCCGATCAGCGTGTTGACAACGCCGAAAAACAGATACGACAGCATAGCCTCCGCAAATATCAGACTCCTGGACGCATCGGCGCTCTGATTCAGCAATCCGAGAATACTGAAATCGTTCAGCGTGAAGATGTTCCCGGCAAACGTCGGTATGAAATAGACCGCATATTTAAACTCTTCATAATCGATCATCATCACAACGGAATTCACGGCGACCAGAAAGAACGACGTGATGATCGTGAAAATAATGGCCGGCGCGGCGCTCCGGAGCGACATAGCGAACATGGTCGAGACCGTCGCGATAAACACGAAAGCCATTGTCCCGTTTAGCACAAAATACAGTATCTCCGGGCAGAGATCCAGCGAACTGTCCCAGCTGAACGGAAAGAACAGCAGCGACAGGCCGGCCGAGACCGCGGCATATATCGTGATGAGCGCGACCGAAAACAGGATAGATACAATCAGATGCGAGAAATATATCTCCGTCCGGCGATTGCCGGCGATCACCTTGTTCCGGAGCGTGCCGTTTGAATGGTCTAAACATACGAGAATGCCCGCAAACACCGGGATGACCAGCCCGACGTTATTCGACAGCGAATAGACGGAACCGATGATCGAATTCGCGCCGAGCAGCGCGCCTGCAGCATCATTTTGCCCGAGGCCTCCGATCGCCCGGATACCGGCGTACAGCAATACCGTCAGCACCGGAAACGCCAGCGCGAGGATCAGGGCAATAAGCGTCAACCGGCTTTTCAGCACGCGGTACAGATCCGCTTTCAACAGTCTGCTCATGCGCGGTACCCCCTTCCGATGAGACGGATATAATGATCTTCAATCGTCTCTTCTAAAGTATTGACGGACCGGATCCGCAGCCCGTTGTCAACGAACAGCTTCAGTACCCGGTTCAGATCCGCGTCGCCGTATATCGCGAGCTTTCCTTCTTCCCGGCCGATCTCCGTAAATGTTCCGTCCGCTTTCAGTGCCGCTTCCGCGGCTACGTCGTCTTCCGCCTCGATCACGATCCGGCGCCGGACATTCTGATGGAGATCATCCATGCTGATCTCCTCCAGCAGTTCGCCGTGAGAGATAATGCCCACTTTTGTACAGATCTTTTCCAGTTCCGACAGGATGTGGCTGGAGATCAGGAATGTGACGCCCTGCCGGTTCAGGCTGAGGATCGTTTCACGGACTTCTACGAAACCCTGCGGATCCAGTCCGTTCATCGGCTCATCCATTATAATAAAATCCGGTTCGGAGACCATCACCATGGCGATACCCAGACGCTGCCGCATTCCCAGCGAAAACTTGCCGGCGTTTTTGCTGCGGATCTCTTTGCTGTCCAACCCGACACGTTCAATAAGCGCGGTCAGTTCTTCGTCCGAGCGGTCTACGCCGGTGATGCTGCACTGCACTTTCAGGTTTTCCAGCGCCGTCATGGTGCGGCTCATGGTCGCCGTTTCTACGATGGCAGCCGTGCGGCGGCGTACCGTGCAGATCTCGCCGGAACTGTTCGGCACGCCGTACAATGTGTACGAACCGGATGTGGGCGCGGCCAGACCGGTCACCAGACGTATCAGAGTAGTCTTTCCGGCGCCGTTCTCGCCCACAAAGCCGTAAATGTCCCCTTCTTCAATATGCATGGAGACGTTTTTCAGCGCATAATGGCCTTTATAGACTTTTGAAAGGCCGTACGTAGTCAGTACGTTCAAGGGTGCTCACTCCCTTAACTCATTGTGCGGGATGTCCGGTCACTCCCATTCGATCGTGGACACGGGTTTTTCCGAGATGTCCCAGAGGACGCGGTTGACGCCGGGCACGGTGGCGATGATGCGGTCGCGGATCGCGGCGAGCGTGGCGAAAGGCAGCTCAGGGACGGTGGCGGTGACGGCGTCAACGGTGTTGACCGCCCGGATCACCACGGCCCAGCCCATGTAGCGCTTGCCGTCCTTGATGCCGGTGGATTGGAAGTCCGGAATGGCGCAGAAGTATTGCCACGGACGCGCGGGCAGCTTCTCGATCTCCTCGCGCACGATGGCGTCCGCTTCACGAAGCGATTCGAGGCGGTCGCGGGTGATCGCGCCCACGCAGCGCACGCCCAGGCCGGGGCCGGGGAACGGCTGGCGGTAGACCATGTTGTCCGGCAGGCCCAGCGCTTTGCCCACTACGCGCACTTCGTCTTTGTACAGGAATTTGACCGGCTCCACCAGTTCGAAATTCAGTTCCGGCGGCAATCCGCCCACATTGTGGTGCGCCTTCACGCCCTTGCTCTCGAGGATATCGGGATAGATTGTGCCCTGGCCCAGGAAGCGGATGCCGTCCAGTTTGGCGGCTTCTTCGGCGAAGACGTCAATGAACTCTTTGCCGATGATCTTGCGCTTCGCTTCGGGGTCGGACACGCCGGCCAGCTTGTCCAGAAAACGGTCGACGGCGTCAACATATATCAGGTTCGCGTCCATTTCCTCGCGGAACACACGGATCACCTGCTCGGGCTCCCCTTTTCTGAGGAGGCCGTGGTTGACGTGTACGCACACCAGGTTCTTACCGATGGCTTTGATCAGCAGCGCCGCCACTACCGACGAATCCACGCCGCCGGAAAGCGCCAGCAGTACTTTGCCGTCGCCGATCTGCGCGCGCAGCGCCGCGACCTGTTCGTCGATGAACGCTTTGGCCAGTTTTTTGTTAGTGATACGCTCCATTGTTTCGGGTCTTACATCGTTCATAATAATCGCTCCGTTCCCTGAACTCCGTCAGATGATTGATTTAAGCTGATATGTGCCGCTGAATATATGCGCAGTACTCAGTTAGTGTAGTTGTCGAAATAGCCCTGTACCAGAACTACCGGAGTGCCTTTGTCGCCGGAACCGCTGGTGAGGTCGCATAGCGAGCCGATCAGGTCGGTCAGGCGGCGGGGCGTGGTGCCCTGGGAGGCCATGTTGCCCACCAGGCTGCCGTGCTTGGCGCGGATACTGTCGGAGATCGCCGCCTTGAGCGCGTCGCCGGAAAGGTCTTTGAAGTCGTTGTCCGCGAGGTATTTGAGCTTTAGCTCGTTGGGCGTGCCTTCCAGCCCGGCGGTGTAGAACGGCGAAACGACCGGATCGGCGAGCTCCCAGATCTTGCCCTTGGGATCCTTGAAGGCGCCGTCGCCGTACACCATTACTTCTACGTGCTTGCCGGCGGCACCGGCAATGCGCTTCTGAATGTCCTCAACCAGTCCCTGCGCATCTCGCGGGAAGAGTTTGACTTTGTTCTCGGTGGATTTATTGGAGCCCAGCAGACCGTAGTTTTCGTTGAAGCCGCTGCCGTTGACCGGCGCGTTCATAATGTCGTCGAGGCCCAGCACGATGCGGCCGCCCGCGGCTTTCAGGATGCGCTTGGTGCGCGCCCGGGTGTGAATGTCGCAGGCCAGCACACAGTCGGTATATTTGAGGATGGTGCGGGGATTGTTGGCAAACACGATCTCTACGTCCGCGCCCGCTTCCCGGATCAGGTTCGAATAGTACTCCACGTAGTCAACGCCGGTGAATTCGTGTTTATTGACGCCGAACAGCTCGCGATAGCGCTCCAGCGTAAGCACGTCGGAATACGGATTGACGCCCGCCTCGTCGATCTTGTCGAGGCTCACGAGTTCGTTGCCCACTTCGTCGGAAGGGTAGTTCAGCATCAGCACGATCTTCGACGCGCCCATGGCGATGCCGCGCAGGCAGATGGCGAACCGGTTGCGGGACAATATGGGGTTGATCACGCCCACCGTGCCCCCGCCGAATTTGGCGCGCACGTCGGCGGCAATATCTTTCACCGACGCGTAGTTGCCCTGGCTCCGTGCTACGATCGATTCGGTAATGGCAATAACGTCGCGGTCCCGCATCTCAAAGCCTTCGCTCTCCGCGGCCGCCAGCACGCTGTCCGCCACTATCTCCGCAAGGTTATCGCCCTGGCGGATTATAGGCAGTCTGATGCCTCTTGAAACTGTACCGACTCTTCTTTCCTTAAACATAATAATCTTCCTTTCCTGCGGTCTCTCCCCGACACATTACTTCCGTCCCCGGCTGATCCTCTCCACAGCCTTCACCGTATTCTCCCGGCTGCCGAAGCCCGTCAATCTGAAATACCCAGCGCCCGCCGGCCCGAAGCCGCTGCCGGGCGTGCCAACTATATTAAGCTCGTTAAGCAGATAATCGAAAAAGTCCCACGAAGACATATTGTCCGCCGTCTTCAGCCAGACGTACGGCGAATCGACGCCGCCCCAGACCTTGTAGCCCGCGTCGGCGAGGCCTTTGCGGATGATGCCCGCGTTGACCAGATAGTAGTCCACCAGCGCCTGTGTCTGCGCGCGGCCCTCCGGCGTGTACACACTGGCGGCGGCCAGCTGCACGATGTACGGCGTGCCGTTGAATTTGGTGGAGTGGCGGCGGTTCCAGAGCGCGTTCAGCGACGTTCCGTCCACTTTCAGCTTCTTCGGAATGACCGTGAAACTGCAGCGCAGGCCCGTGAAGCCCGCGTTTTTGGAAAAGCTGCGGAATTCGATAGCGCATTCGTCCGCGCCGGGGATCTCGTAAATGCTGTGCGGTATTTCCGGATCGGTGATGTACGCTTCGTACGCGCCGTCGAACAGGATCACCGCATCATTTTCCCGCGCGTAATCCACCCAGGCTTTGAGCTGCGCTTTGGTGGCAACGGTGCCCGTTGGGTTGTTCGGGAAGCACAGGTAGATCAGGTCGGGCGCGTTTTTGCCGCGGAGTTCGGGCACGCCGGGGACAAAGTCGTTGGCCTCTGTGCCCGGAATGTAGATCAGATTGTCCCACTTGCCGGTGGCCGGGTCGTAATTGCCCGCGCGGCCCGCCATGGCGTTGGTGTCAACGTACACCGGATACACCGGGTCGCACACCGCCACTTTGTTTTCGGCGGCAAAAATATCGCCGATGTTGCCCGTGTCGCTCTTGGAGCCGTCGCTGATGAATATCTCGTCGGGGTCAATGTTTATCCCCCGCTCCGCGTAGTCAACGGCGGCGATCGCCTCCCGCAGAAACGCGTAGCCCTGCTCCGGTCCGTAGCCTCTGAACGTTTCGGCGCGGCTCATCTCGTCGGCGCCGCGCTTCAGCGCTTCCACCGCCGTGGGCGTGAGCGGCAATGTAACGTCGCCGATGCCCAGCGAGATCACTTCCGCTTCGGGATGCGCCTCGATATACGCTCTGCGGCGTTTGCCCACCTCGCTGAAGAGGTAGCTGCCGGGGAGTTTCAGAAAGTTGTCGTTGATTTTTGCCATGTTACCATCCTGCCTTTCAAGTCCGTTCCGCCGCCGCGGAGCCGTCGGGCAGCGCCGCGGAAGCAATCTTCGCGCCGCTGCCGTTTATATCGTAGCCGTCAATATCAAATACATAAGTCGCGGGGCCGGTCATATATGCATGCTGACCCTCGCCTGCCCAGTCGATCACCAGTTCGCCGCCGTCCAGCGTCACTTTGACGCGCTTATCGCAGAGGCCGCGGCGGATCGCGGCGATGGCGGATGCGGTGGCTCCCGTGCCGCACGCCATGGTTATGCCGGTACCGCGTTCCCTGACGCGCATGCGCATATGGCCGCGGTCTTTAACGGTGACGAATTCCACGTTTATCCGCTCGGGAAATACCGGCAGTTTTTCGATCTGCGGGCCGAGGCGCGCGGGATCGGTGTTGTCCGCGTCTTTCACAAACAGTATGCAGTGGGGATTGCCCACGTTCACCAGCGAGGCGTTGAATGTGCGGCCGCCCGCGGCAATTTTGACCGAACCGGTATCGGCGTCGGCGGGTGCGAGCAGCGCGGGGATCTCCGCGGCGGTCAATCTCGGCACGCCCATGTCCACTCGGGCCCCGGTGCAGATTCCGTTTTCCACCGTAAGCTCCAGCTGCTTTATGCCGCTTTTGGTCTCTATGGCGACGTGCGGGCGTTCAACGTACCCGTTGTCATAAATATACTTTCCGACGCAGCGGATGCCGTTGCCGCACATCCGGCCTTCGGAACCGTCGTTGTTGTACATGATCATCGCGCAGTCCGCATTGTCCGAGGGGCAGATCATGATGAGTCCGTCGCCGCCCACGCCGAAATGGCGGTCGGCAATGCGCACCGCCAGCGCCGCGGGGTCGTCAATACGCTCGCGCATGCAGTCCGCGTACACGTAGTCGTTGCCAATGCCGTGCATTTTAAGAAGTCTCATAATTGCGGGCCTCCTTGCTTACCCGGGATACGGACGGGTCGCCGAGCGCGGCCAGATGCCGGCCTGCCAGGTGAGGCCGTTGCCGTCGGTGTATTCGTCGCTGGATTTCTGTTCGTCGGTGAGCAGCATCTGACGGTGGAGCGGGTCAAAATGGTACCAGCCGTATTCGGTCTCCACCATCGTCCAGTAGTGGAGCGCCATATCGATCTCGCGGTAACCGTGGATGATGCACGCGTTGTACCCCGCGGCCCGGAGCATATAGTATGTGAGCGCCGCGAAGTGATAACATACGCCGTGCCCTTCGTCGAGAATGTGCCGGGCCAGTTCATCGTATCCCGGCAGGCTATTCAGCGCGTCGTCGTAGTCATAGTAGAAATACGGTCTGCGCGCGTCGCGGTTGTTGATAGCGTTGTAAAT
>JAFZSK010000022.1 GCA_017620915.1 Clostridia bacterium
CAGACGCTGACGAACAAGGAATACCATATGCTGAGGGACAGCGCGCTGAAGATCATCCGGGCGCTCGAGATCGAGGGCGGCTGCAACGTGCAGTTCGCGCTGGATCCCGACTCCGCACGGTATTATCTGATCGAGGTCAATCCCCGCGTTTCCCGCTCTTCGGCACTGGCCTCCAAGGCGAGCGGCTACCCGATCGCCCGCGTTTCCGCCAAGATCGGAGTCGGTATGACGCTGGACGAGATCATGCTCGCCAACACGCCCGCGGCGTTCGAGCCGTCACTGGATTATGTTGTCACCAAAATGCCCCGCTTCCCCTTCGACAAATTTGCCGACGCGGACAACACCCTTTCCACCCAGATGAAGGCCACAGGAGAGGTCATGAGCATTGGCCGCACGTTTGAAGAAAGCCTGCTGAAAGGCATCCGCTCGCTGGAGATCGGGGCGTATCACCTGCACCTGCCGAAATTCGACAACTGGAGCCGGCAGGAATTGCTGGACTATGTTAAAGCCGGGACCGACGACCGTATATACGCGCTGGCGGCGCTGCTGCGGCTGGACCGCAATGTGGAAGCCCCGGCGGAAGCGACCGGGATCGACCGGTTTTTCCTGCGCAAACTCCGCAATATAGTAGAGATGGAACAGACGCTGAAGGCGCATCCCGGGGAGCTTCCGGAACTGCGCGCGGCAAAAAGACTCGGGTTTTCCGACCGGGCGATCGCCGGATTGTGGGGACAGACCGAACCCGAGATCTTCCGGCTGCGGCAGGCCGGCGGCATCCTCCCCGTGTATAAAATGATCGACTCCTGTGCGTCGGAATTCGAAAGCTACATTCCCTACTTCTACTCCACATACGAAGAAGAGAACGAATCCCGGGTATCCGGGAAAAAGAAGATCATCGTGCTGGGCTCCGGTCCGATCCGAATCGGCCAGGGCGTGGAATTCGACTATTCCACCGTGCACACGGTTCAGACGCTGCGGCGCGCGGGCTACGAGGCGATCATCGTCAACAACAACCCGGAGACCGTCTCCACGGACTACACCTGCGCGGACAAGCTTTACTTTGAGCCGCTCTGCGCCGAAGATGTGATGAACATCGTACAGCTGGAGCAGCCTGAGGGCGTCATCGCGACGCTGGGCGGCCAGACCGCAATCAACCTTGCCCGGCCGCTGAAGGAGCGCGGCGTTGCCATCATCGGCACGGACTGCGAGGCCATTGAACGCGCGGAAGACCGGGACACGTTTGAAAAACTTCTGCCGGAGCTGGGCATTCCGCAGCCGGAGGGCCGGGCCGTCAAAAGCATTGAGGAAGGCGTCAACGCCGCCAATGAGATCGGCTATCCGGTGCTGGTGCGCCCCAGTTTCGTGCTGGGCGGCCGCGCCATGCAGATCGTGGCCAAAGAAGAACATATGCGGAATTATCTGGCGGCGGCGTTCTCCGTGGACGCGGACAAGCCGGTACTGGTGGACAAATACATCCGCGGCAAAGAAGTGGAAGTCGACGCGGTCTGCGACGGCGCGCACGTGTTTGTACCGGGCATAATGGAACTGGTGGAACGCACCGGCATCCATTCCGGGGATTCGATCAGCGTGTATCCGCCGTACAGTATTTCCGAGGCGGTCAAAAAGACGATCCTGGATTATACCGAGCGGCTCGGGCTCAGTATCGGGATCGTCGGGCTGTACAATATTCAGTTTATTGTTGACCGCAGCGAAAAAGTGTATATCATCGAAGTCAATCCGCGCTCTTCGCGCACCGTGCCGTTCCTCTCCAAAGCCACCGGCTACAGTTTGGCGGACATCGGCACGCTGGTCATGCTGGGCGTCACGCTGCGGGAGCAGGGCTTTTTCCTTCGCTACCCAGCGGAGAAGGGCCGTTATTACGTCAAAGTGCCGGCGTTCTCCTTCTCCAAGCTGCGCGGAATGGATTCGTACCTGTCACCGGAAATGAAGTCTACCGGAGAGGCCATCGGGTACGATAAAAAACTGCACCGCGCGGCGTATAAGGCGCTGGTCGCGTCGGGATTGACGCTTAAGAATTACGGTACGGTGCTGGTGAGCGTTGCCGACGAGGACAAAGAGGAAGTCGTGCCGCTGATCCGGCGCTTTTACCGGCTGGGGTTCAATATAGAGGCAACGACGCTGACCGGCACGGTGCTCGCCGCGGGCGGCATCCGCACAAAGATCCTAAAAAAGCCCAGCGAAGGCAGCACCGAAGTGCTGGATTCGATCCGCGCCGGTCACGTCAGCTACGTGGTCAACACCCGCGCCGTCCTCTCGGGGCTGCACTTCGGAGACGGTACGGCGATCCGGCGGACCGCGGCGCAGAATAACATCACGACGCTTACGTCGCTGGACACGGTACGCCTCCTGCTGGATGTACTGGAAGAAACGACGCTGAGGATATCCACCATCGACGCATAAAAAAAGGGGCTGCCCGGGCAGCCCTCTTTTTATTACCGTTTACCGGCGCGGTTTATTTCTTCTTTTTTTTAGAAAACACTATTGCCAGCACGCTGCCAACGATGATCAGCCCGCAGGCGGCGAGCAGCACGATGGGCAGGACTTTATTATCCTTCTTCTGCTCTTTATTGTCCGTATCGTCCCCGGACGGCGCCTGAGTGGGTTCCGCGGGTTTGTCGGTCGTTTTCGGCGCATCGGTGGGTTTCGGTGCCTCGGTCGCGACCGGCGCTTCCGTAGCCGGCTCGGCGGTAGGCTTCTCGGTGGGTTCCGCGGTAGGGGCTTCGGTGGGTTCCGGTCCGAGATCACCGCACAGCGCGTACGTCACTTTCATGGAAGGATTGAACTCCACTTCGGAGCCCTGGTCGTAGAATTCCCAGCCGTCCGGACGGGTGTCCACGCCCTGCCAGTAACCGATGCGACCGTCGTTTGACCGTGTGAACACGATAAGATATCTGTTGCCGTAACGGAGCGCGGCGTTGAATTTTACGACGAGGTTGGAGTTGTCCGTGTGGTCCAGGATCTCGGTCTCAAACACCACCGTACCATCGATGGAATCATCGTAATCATCTTTCCACTTGTAGACCGTGACTTCCACGTCGGAGTCGCCGTTGGTGTTGGACCAGGTCGGCGCGTTGGAGAGCGTCACCGAATACAGCACCTGACCGTCCGGTATCACCGGGGTGACAATGGCATATTCCATGATCTCGTGCGGCGTGTCTCCGTTGCGCGCGATCAGGGTCTTCTCCCGCTGGATGTCAAGCTCGGGACCGTCTCCCGACAGCTTCAAAAAGTAATCTTCCACGCCGTCCTTCTTTTCGAAGTCAACGTAAAACGCGAACTTGCCCCGGACGCCGTATGTGAGATACGCTTCGGAATATTTCAGATCGCACAGTGGCAATACGGAATAATGCGCCACTCCCTCGGTCCATTCGCCGCGGCCGGAAAGCTGCGTGATGTTGAACAGATAGGTTCCCGCGGGCAGCGGTTCGGATATCTGGAGCTCTACCGGATGGTCGCCGTCCAGGTTTCTGTCTTCGGTAAACACCGGGGTCCCTTCCAGCGTCTTCTTCGCGTCGGTATCCCATTTGAATAATTCAAAGCGCACATCGGCGTCCTGATCGTTTTCTTTCTTTCCGGCGTAAAACATCGGGATCGCGATACCTTTGATGGCGGATGCGGCGTTGAATACCACGTAGTCGGTGCCGATGCAATTGTCATCCGCGTCAAAAATATTCATCCACACATCCGGGCTCATCGAAGCATCCTCGTCGTAAGTGTAGCCTCTGAATGTAGTCGGATCGCTTTCGACCGGCGCTTCTTCGGCGGCAAAACTCAGCACACCGAACATCGTGACCGCCATGATCAGCGCAGTCAATACAGCCAGCAGTCTCTTCATACTCTTACCTCCATACTCAGTCCTTTCCGGACTTTTTGTCACGTGTATATTATCGTATAATCCGTCACTTAAATCAAGCCGTTTTTGTACGTTATACATTTTTTATAGAATCGGCTGGTTTCAGTTTCGTATGATTTTGCCGGGAATGCGTATTGCCCCCGCCCGTGACGCTACCGATCGGCGCGATTTTTCCGCAACCCCGGGAAATATTCGGGAAATATCCGCCAAATCTTTGCCCCCCGCCGGTCAAAGATGTAAAATATCCTTCAGGAACGGCTATTCACGCAGACGCTGCCGATCTTTATGAAGGAGGTTATAATAATGATTTTGTTGATAATTGTTACCGATTCAGATG
Source organism: Clostridia bacterium (assembly GCA_017620915.1). GTDB lineage: Bacteria > Bacillota > Clostridia > UBA1212 > UBA1255 > UBA1255. The sequence continues at coordinate 4,212 of JAFZSK010000022.1, forward strand.
ATTATTTAGGCCTCGGCAGAGCTGAGCTGAAAAATGAGATCCAGCGGTCGGGATCGTTTTTAGTCGGCGACATCACGCAGGATATCCGGGCCGCGCTGAGGTCGGCGACAGATCTCAGGTGCGACTATCTGGTCCTGGAAGCGGGCGCGGATGAACGCCGGCTCGCGGAGCGTGTCGAAGCGATCGTGGATTACCGGCAGAACAGCGGGCATAAGTGGTTGTCCAACATATTGATCGTATCTAAAAAAGTGTCCGAATATGCCGTGCGCCGCCTCGGCGACGTCAATGTCATGCTGGGTTTTGTCCGGCCGTCCGGGCCGGAGGTGATCGCCGCCAATCTCGAGCGGTTCTGGATCGACAACGAAAACAGCGCGTATAGCGCGGAGGGCAGCGCCGGTTATGTATTCGAGGGAGATCCCGTGTCCGTGGACAGCGTCAGGACTATCCTGAACTGGCTGGACATATCGTCAAGCTATACCGGCTACAGGTACCTGGTCGACGCGGTGATGATGGTCCTCCGGTCGAAAGAACCGCGTGTGCTGACAAAAGAAATATATCCGGCGATCGGCATCCGGTACAAGAAAAGCCCCGATTCAGTAGAGCGGGCAATACGGTTTCTGATCCCCGCCGCGTTCAATAACGAAAACTGGGGCCGCCTGTTCCCGGAACTTAAATCACCGCCGACCAACAGCAAGTTTATCTGCGCACTGGCAGACAAAATTAGGAAACGCTAAAAAATATCACCGGGAACGTCTGCGAGCCGCGTCCATCTCCGCCAGCCAGACGGCAACGTGCGACGCAAACCCGTGGTTGCAGCTGGCAACGGAACGCATCAATTCCCACAGCGTGCCGGTCTTGCGCGCCATTTCTCCGAAGTAGCCCCGGATGTTGTCCCGCACCTTGTCGTGCAGCCCCTGGCGCATCAGCCAGTCGAGGCGGAGGTAGTTGCCGATGAACGCGTTGGCCGGCGCGATCTCTTTATACGTGCCCGCGGCCTCCCGGTCGGGGCCGAATTCGTTGACTAAGATGTTGTACAGTTCCGGATGCGTGGTCTCGTCGGCGGCGCCGAAATAGAATGCGTAGTATTGGCAGCTTTCCGTGCATTCGCCGGAGAGCACCAGCCGGCCGCCGCGGCGGTACGCATTGTCGCAGAAGAATTTGCCGGTGAAAGACATTGCCGACGCCGTGCGCAGGAGCTTATCCGCTTTGCCGTGAAGCTCGTTGTCCCCGTACAGTTCGGCGGCGGTGTAAAGCATGCGCGAATACAGGAAGTTCAGCGGGAAGTTCACGTCCTGCACCAGTTCGTTGGAGCGCGACCATTCGATGAACACCCAGGACTCCAGTTTCTCCAATAGGCCGAATTCATTCTCGAAGCCCTCGAAATATCTGATCAGTCCATCTACCCGGGCGCGGGCACGATCTACCAGTTCCCGGTCGCCGGTGCGTTCGAAGTATTCGCCCAGTTCCACCACGAACCACATCGCCCACGTGGGGATGAAAACGTGATCGTTGTGGTCGGACGGATAGCACATCGGCAGCATACCTTCGGGAATGAACTCAAAATGATCCGGCAGCAGGAAGTTTTCCAGGAAGTTGCGCTCGATCCGCGACTCGCCGGTCAGGCATCTTTCGGTGCGCGAGGTGAAATAGCTGTCGCAGAGCCAGCCCGCGCGTTCCCGCGACGGACAATCCATGAAAATATCCACCGCGTTCTGCCGGAACGTTTCCACGGCGGCGTCAAAGATCTGCCGGATCTCCGGATCGGTATCGGCGGACAACGTCTTCTCGATCTTGCCATAACTGTACCGGCGGACGTAGAACTTGCTCAGTTTAAGATTGCCGCCGCGCACCACGAGTTTGGCATACCGGAACGAATATGGTTCAAAACTGAGCAGCCGGTGTTTGCCTGCGGGCAGTATCCACTTGACCAGATCCGAATCGCCGAGCCGGTAGAAATCTACGCCGTCCGGCCGCCCGCCGGTGAGGATCTCGGATTCCAGCACGTACAGTTCGGTGAGCGAATCGGCCTCGCACTCCAGCCCGATCATGCCCGTGAATTCCCGGCCCATATCCAGCACCGCGAAGCTGTTTTTCCGGATCTGCGTCGGTGCGAACGGTTCCCGTCCGGGCTCGGACACTGTATATTCAAAGCCCTGCGCTTCCCACGCGGTGCAAACTTCCAGCTCCGCAAGCGGGTAGCACTTGAAGTTGTCCCGCGGGTCGGAAATATAGCGGTTCAGTATCCGCTGTTCCTCCGCGACCGGCCGGTAGTGCGCCGCGCCGCGGCAGCTGATCCATTGGGGTTCCACGATGCTGTGATCCGCCTCCGGTACGCCGCGCTCCAGGAACACGCCCGCCTCGGCCTCCGCGAGCGTCACCCGGTCCGCCTCTCCCTGCATCCTGCGCATATCGTACGCTTCAGCGAATGTGCGCTGGAACGAGTAACGCTGTATTTTCTGTATGCGCTGCGTGTATACGGCCGCGTCAAACCGCGGGATATTGTCCGCGCGGTCTGTTTCTTTTATATCGGAGGGACCCGTGCAGCCGATCACATTGCCGTCTTCCGTCAGCTCCGCGCACAGAAACGCGGGCATATCCAGGTACGAGAACGAGTTGACGTTGTACCCGGCGACAATGATCCGCACTTCCCCGCTCCGGTCCGCTTCCGCCGCCCCGAGATCCAGCCGGTCAACACGATAATACCCGTGCCCGCACCGCGCCGGCCCGACCGACAGGAATTCATCACCGCAAAAGGCCATATACACCGAAGAAGCTGTAAGGGCCAGTTCATATTTTCTCCCCTGTTTGAATTCCACCGGGAGTGTAAACACCAGGCTCAGATTCATTTCCCGGTTCCGGCCCTGCGCCCATACGGGTACGGCTTTCACAAACTTTTCGCGCTTACTCAGCATAATATCACGCCTCCTGACCGCATATATAAATCCGTTCTTTCCCGGTTCGATTTTACAATAATCCAGCCCGGTTTACAAGTTGAATTTTAGCGCGCGCGGGAGTATACTATTCGAAAGGATCTCTTTATTGCGTTTATTGCGGGAAAGGAGCCGCCGGCAATGAAAAAGGAACTGTTCATGAACTGCATACGCGACACCGGGCTGCTGGCGCTGATGACCGAGTGCCTGGGGGAAGTTGCCGCCGGACAGACCGCCGCCCAGATGTATCTGGAGTTTGAGGAAAGTGCCGCCGCTTCGAGGAGCGGAGACGCCGAGTTCAACGCGCGGCTGAGCGAAGCGCGGCTGCTGATCGCCGGTGTGAGCGATCCGGACAATTTCGAATACTATAATGATGTTTTCAAAAAACTGTTCGGCCTCGGACGCACGCTCAAAGCGTATCCGAAACTCAGCGGCGCCCAGGAAAAGACGCTGGGACTGCTGCAGATCGCTAAAGAACTGCTGGACGCGTGCGACACCGTTGCCGCCCGCAAGTTCGACAACAATCCCGACACGATCGCCGCCGAGCTCCGCGCGCTGCACGAATTCCCGCAAAGATATTCCAAAGAACTGGCGGAGATCCACAAACGGATGACGTACATCCGCCGGGAACTGAGCTCGCTGCCGCTGATCAAGCTGCGTTTCTCCCGCACCGGCGGCCGGATATACGGGTGCGAACTGGAATTGACCGGTAAAGTGCCCGCGCATAAGCAGGGCGCGCATTCCGGCGTGGCAGAGCTGCCCGACGCGTTGTCCGATGAGCTCAAGTCACTGCGGCCCGAGCTGTTCTCGTCGATTGCCGCCTTCTGCGAAAAGCAGGAAAACGCGCTGCTGACGCTGGCGTCTTCCATATCCGCGTTTGCGGGCCATCTCGAATATCTGCTGGATCTGGCGAGGCTGCAGAATATGCTTAAGAAGAACAACATTCCGCTGTGCAGCCCGCGGCCCAGCCGCCGCACCACCGACCTGATCAATCTGTGCGATATCTCGCTGCTCCTGCTGCGCCGCGACAACCTTGGCCGCACGATGGTAATGAACAACCTCACGCTGCACCGCAAGGACTACATGTCGCTGATGGCAGGCCAGATCGGCACCGGCAAAACGTCGTTCCTGCGCGCCATCGCCATTGCGCACGTGTTCTTTATGCTGGGCATGCCCGTACCGGCGGCAATGGGCTCCATGATGCCGGTCGCCGGCGTATATCTCTGCTCTCACGGCTACGATCCCGAACTGCTGCCGCCGGACAACGAGCTCCGCGACTCCCTGCTGCTGGTCCTCTGGCCGGATTCGGAACAGAGCAGCATGAAGGAACTCAACGACTGCGTGGACAAACTGGTAGAATTCTCCGCCCGCGGCGCCCACGGCATCTGCGCGGTCCGCACCTTCAGCACCCGGGGCGTATCGGGCACGGTCTCGGAGATCGTACCGGAGAATGTGCCGCTGCTGGACGCGGTCACCGGGCGCGACGGCAAACGCACGTTCCGTTTCAAAACAGTTCACCGCGGCGACGATTCGCGGGCCACGGACATCATCACGCGCTACGGGCTGGACAAGAGCGACCTGCTGCTCCGGTTCCGCACCAACCGCAAATTCTGACGCCGCGCGGACAATACACACCGCGCCGCCCGCACCGGATGCACACCGCGGCGCGGCGGAACGCCGGCCACGAGGAGGCTGAAATCAGATGTCAACTATAAATCTACTGGAACTCATTCCGGACGACCGGATCAAAATAATCGGCGCGGCGGATCTGCAGCTGGAGCGGCTGCCGGCGCTGGTGTACCCTGACGAGGCGGACGCGGAAAAACGCGCCTACGCTTCCGGCGTGTTGCGCGCACCGCTCTGCCGGCCGGAGAATATAACGCACCGGCGCGACATTGCCCGCGATTTCCTGGCCTCCGGCGACCTGCTTGACCGCCTGGAACAGATATCCGCCGGTGCGGGCGATTACCGCCGGACCTGGCAGGACGAACGCAGGCAGCTGTTTGCGGATCTGCACTCCGACGACGGTGCGCCGGTCTCGGATATCGAAGCCAAATTTGCGATGCTGAAGCTGAATCTGCGGAGTTTTCTGCAGTTGTCCGGGCGACTGAAAGAACTGATCGACATTCTCGCCTCCTCCACTCTTTACGCGGAAGGCCTGCTGGAATTCAAGGAGACCTGCGTCAAATTGTACGCGTCGCACGCGTTTTCGGACGTGCCCCGCGCCGCCCGGCTGCTGGAAGCCGACACTTCCGACTACACCGCCGAACTGCTGCTGGGACTCAACGAAAGCCTCACCGTAGAGACGGTCAATCTCAACATGCTGTACACCGCGGACGACAATGCCGCCGGCGCGGACGAATACGATTCGGATGAACTGTCCGCCCACATCACCGCGGAGGAAATCGAACCGCTGCTGCTGGCCGCGCTGGACGCGCTGAACGATCATACAGTGGAATCCTGCGAAGCGCTGATCGGACTGTTTCAGGAACTGTTCACAGAGCTGCGCTTTTACCGGTTCTGTCTGGACTTCTGCCGCGCGCTTTCAAACGCGGGCTCCCACTATATTTTCCCGCAGGTCACCGAAGCGGAATCCGGCGTCACCTCGATTCTGGCGCTCCGGGATCCGCTGGAAGTATTGTCCGGAGAAGGCACCGCCGTTCCCCACAACATATTGCTCACCCCGGAGCGCAGCGGTATCGTTGTCACCGGCCCCGGCGGCGTGGGCAAGACCGCGCTGCTACGCGCCGTCTGCACCGCGCAGATACTGGCCCAGTGCGGGCTGCCGGTGATCTGCAAAGACGCGTCGCTGTCCATCCGCAGCGGCATATTCGTTAGCTTTACCGACGTGTCCGACCCCAACCGCGACCTGCTGCGCCGCTTCGAGTCGGAGGCGCAGGCGATGGCCAAGATTATTGACAGCCTGACGCCCTGGGCGCTGGTGGCGCTGAACGAACTGTTTGAAACGGTGAGTTTTGCCGACGCCGCCGATGCGCTGTACAACATCTTCTCGGTGATGACTCAGCACAACATCGCCTTCTTCGCCACCACCCACATGCCGCGGCTGGCCGAGCGCTTCATGGAAGTCGACCGCATCACCGCCATGCAGATGACCGCGGAAGGCCGGCTGGAGCCAATGCAATGAACGACCATACTCTGATCATTATATTGTGCGTAGCGGCGGGGGCAATTGCCCTCCTCTCCCTGATCACGCTCATTCTGCTGCTGGTCAAACTGGCCGGCATGCGCAAACTGCAGGAAGACGTGCGGCGGCGAGCGGAAGTATTGCCCCTGCTGTTCAACCGCATGGACCGCACGAACGACCTGGTCAGGTCCGAACTGGATCAGATCCGCAAGACCGTTGACGAAAAGCTGAACGAGACGCTGACCGCGCGGCTGGACGCCTCCTTCCGCACAGTGTCGGAGCAGCTCGAAAACGTGTACCGCTCCATGGGCGAAATGAAGGAACTGTCGCTGAGCGTCACGGACAACGTCAGCGGCCTCAACCGCATCCTCTCCAACGTCAAGGCGCGCGGCACCTGGGGCGAAACGCAGCTGAAAAATATCCTGGACGACATCGTCCCCACGCTGTACGAGGTCAACGTCGCCACCAACCCCGAAAACTCGAAACGCGTGGAATTCGCGGTGCGCATGAGCGCGGGCAGAGACACCACCATGTACCTGCCCATCGACTCCAAATTCCCGCTGGAAGATTACGCGCGGCTCTGCGAAGCCGCGGATTCCGGCGATACGGCCGCAATGCAGGAGGCGCGCAAACAGCTTAAGCAGCGCGTGTTGTCCGAAGCTAAAGATGTGTCGCTGTACATTCACGAACCGGACACCGCGCCGTTTGCCGTGCTTTATCTGGCCACCGAAGGGCTCTACGCGGAGATCGCCTCCGACGAGGCGCTGGTGGCCCGCGCGCGTTCGGAGCACCGCGTGCTGCTGTGCGGCCCTTCCACGATCGCGGCGCTGCTGAATTCGCTGGCGCTGGGCATGCGCACGGTGGAGATCAACCGCAAAGCCGAAGAAATACGGCAGCTGCTGGCTGCCGTACGGGGTCAATACAATACTTTCTCTCTACATCTGGCCAAAGTGCGCAAGAAACTGAATGAGGCCGAAAGCGCGCTGGACGAGGCCGAAAAGCGCAGCCGGACGATCAACCGCAAACTCTCCTCCGCCGAACTGGGCGAAACTTCAGGCGCTGAAGCGGAGGCGCTGGATGAGTCCGAGCCGGATCTCGCATCATTCGAGCCTTAGCATTGTCATTTCCTGTCCATCACCATCAGTTCGCCCAGCTGCACCCGGTACGGCAGTTCCGCCTGCTCGTCCGCCGCGTAGTCGCTGACGCGGTACACTTCTATCTTTATATAGCGCGCCTTCACGGTGCCGATATCGAACGCCTGCACCACGCCGCACGGATTCCCGTCCTGCGTAAACGTGCCCGCATCCGTATAATCTGAGCCGCCGCGGCTGACCTTGACATTAAACTCCATCGGGAAGCAGGGCGTGCCACCGGAAGTACTGAGCGTATCGGTGCGCGGCATCAGTGCGATCGCGGAAAATTCCACCACTCGGCCGAGGTCAATACTGATCACCCAAGGTTTGGCCAGCACGCCGCCGTCCGCCTTCAGCACGTTGGTGGTGAAGCCGGTGGTCAATTTGCCGTCGGTCAGGTTGGCCGCGCTCCAGGTGGGCGCAGACTCCAGCGTCTTGCTGCAGGTGACCCGGGCGCCCACGGCGAGATTGTCCCCGAATATCTTGTTGGTGCTGATCATTATGCTCATATCGCTGTTTAGCGTAAGCGTCAGCGCGCGCTCGTCGCCGGAGGCATCGCCGCTGTAGTTCAGGAACCGGTACAGCAGTCCGTCCCCCGCCTCCAGTTTAAGTTCGGAACTCTCGAGAGCAATGACCTCCGCCTTGCCGCCCCGGAACATCGCCGGTTTGCCGTTCACCGTGAATTTCAGATCCGCGTCCTCCGGCATGAATACGGTCAATTTATAATACACTGACCGTCCGGGCACGAATTCCGCGCCAACGGTCATGCTGCCATCCGCGGTCAACTGCACTTCCGCCGTTCGACCGCCCGCGCTGCCGGTGAACCAGGCCAGTTCGTAGCCGTCAGCGGGTATTGCCTCAAGCGTGATCTGCGCTCCGCGGGAGAAGCTGAATTCGGTGCCTTCGGCGCCGTTGACTGTGATGCGGCCGTGTTCCGCCGTCGCAACGGTGAGTGTGACGTTGTCCGCGCTGTCCGCCGCGGTTTTGACTTCGAAATCGAGCGTGCGCGTCTCGGCACCGGTGTCAACGATAAAGCACACCCGGTCCGCCTCATACCCGTAGAACGCTATGTCCGCCGGCAGCGGATCCGCCGGGACGCCGCCCGCATAGATCAGCGTACCGCCGAAATAGATCGCGTCCCAGGAAGATACGCGCGGCAGTCCGATGATCACTTTTGTTCCCGCAGGCGAAGTGACGCTGAGCGCGAACTTCTCCGCCGCGGCGTCCGCCTTCATTACGATCGAACCGCGTACAGTCGGCACCGTACAGGAGACGGTCTGTAGTTCGCCCAGTGCGGGTCTGACCGCGTACGTACTGTATCCGGCTTCGACCGGCGCCACGCCGGCCATGTATTGACTCATCGTGAGCAGCGGTCCGCCGCTCCAGGCGTGGTTCAGCGTGCCCGCGTTTTTGTCCCAGAACTCCCAGAGCGTGGAATACTCATCGGCCACCATGTCTTTGTATCTCTGCCGGATGCGCGCCTGTGCCTCCTTCATCAGCCCCATTTCGCACAACGCGTCCAGCACGTAGCGCTCCATGTACGGGCTGGCGTTCTGCACCGATGTGAGCACTTTTTTGATCGTCCCGAAACGTTCCGGATTGTTGAGGTCCGCCAGACCCGCCAGCACCGCCAGCGCGTTGGCCCGGTCGTCTGCGCGTTTTACAGAGCCCATAAAGCCCTTGCCGTCGACCCACAGCAGCTGGTACGCGCCGTAGATCGTTTCCATCCGCTCCGTGAGCTCCGCCACTGCCGCCTCGTCGCCGCGCAGTTCCGCAAAGTACCGCACTGTGTCCAGCGCCTTATAATACCAGGCGTTTTCGATACCGACCACATCGGCGCGTTCGCCCCAGTCCATCCAGTCCCACGAGCCGCCGCGGTGCACAACGAGACCGTTCGGGCCCAGCGACCACAGCTCCAGATACTTGCGGGCCGCTTCGTAAACGCGGTCAACGAACTCCCGATCCCCGGTGTACATATAATACGTTTTGAAGCCGCAGATCCCCGCCAGCTGCTGCATGGGCAATTCGAAATATGCCCCCTCGCCCGCAGGCACCACGGTCTTCAGTACGCCGTTTTCCTCCGCCGCGGTCAACATATTGAACACGCCCTTCTGATACAGCAGATACGACCGCGAATCCATGGCGTACATCGTCATTGCCATCTCGTTGGTGACATCGCCCCACCACTGGGCGCGTTCGCGGTCCGGGCAATCCATGAAATTGTCCCGCATCGTCACGTACAGCGTGCGCAGTGACTTCTGCCACAGCGTATCGAAAAACGCGTCGCCGCTGCTGAAGCTGCCGGAGAACGCCGTATCGTAGCCGCTCTCCCGGTATTTCAGCGCGATCACTTTGACGCCCGCGGGGATCTTGTAAGTCACATGTTCGCCGTTGAACCAGCCGCGGGATTCGAACTCCTGCCGTCCTTCTTTGGTGATGTAGCGCGTGATCACCGAACCCAGATGGGTGTTCTCTGTGGTGATTTCTATTTCTTTGCCCGCCGGCGCCTCTACACACAAATAGGGCACGCACTGCGCGTTGTACGGGATGTCCAGCGTCAAGTATTCGGTGGATTTTGTAGTTTTGTCGGTGTATTTCGCGCTGTTTTCGTAATCCGTCAATTCGCCGGTACGCACGAAGGGAATCGGCCGCGGATACAGCGTGCCCCATGCGCCGGCGCCGCCTTTATCGAATTCGGACGCATTGGCCCAGCCGGAATCATCGAAATCCGCCGCGGTCCAGTTGCCCAGATCCCGCCGCGCGTCATACAGAATATTGAATTCGGGCAGCCGGTAGTTGGGCTGTTTGTCCCCGGTATCATTGAGGTACGCCGGATTTACCGCGGCCTTCCAGTCCGCGCCGCTGAGGATGTTGACGCCTTCCGCCGCCGCTTCGAACAGGAATCCGCCGGAACCGCTGTCAATATACGAAAAGCTACCGTCCTTGCCCCAGTACCACACTTCGCAGGCAATAACGTTCTTCCCGGTCTTCAAAAACGGCGCGAGATCAATACTGTCGTAATACCCGCTCTCCCCGTCCGGGCCGCGCTTGAGGCCGCCTTCGTACACAGCGAGCTGCCCGTTCACGTACAGCCAGTACCGCGAGTCCGCGCTGATGCTGGCGACCAGCTCCTCCGGCACGCGCTCCAGCTCGAAGCCGTACCGGAACATGGTCCAGGTGTTTTCCGCCTGCGCGTCATTTCCGGCCCAGATCCAGCGCGCGTTCCAGTCCGTTTTCGGCGCGGTGTCAATGGCCTGATACTCATACACTCCCGGCTCCGGCGTAGGTACAACGACCGGCCCCGGCTCCGCCGCCTTCTTCCGGCAGCCCGCCGGCAGCGCGCACAACGCGACCAGCATCACTGCCGCAGCGATCATCACAATTTTTTTCGATCTATTGCTTTTCATTCTGCAATTCCCTGATTTCCAGATTCTGCTAAGGCACTAAAATCTAATTACCCAATTCAGTCTCCCTATCGGCGCCGCGTCGCCGGATGTGTAAAAATCCTCCATCCGGCCCAGCCGCGTGCGACTGTCGAACCATTTGAATCCGATCTCGAACCGGTCCTCCGGTCCGAGACCCACCGCTGCCTTCGGGATGCGGTACATGAGCTCGTTGTCCGCGTATTCAAAATCGATCACCGCCGACGGCCGGAACGTATCCGCCTCCAGCGTGCGGGACTCGTCGACGCAGCGCGAGAGCGTTGTCCGCGAGTCCGTGAACTGGTACGCGCCCGCCATGTAGTTGTAGCCTTTCCAGCGCTTGGAGTACTCGTGCCGGCTGAGATTTTCCACGTTGAGGTAGAGCTGCATCCACGCCGAATCATAGTCATACTTTTCCAGCGGCGCCAGGGTGCGGGCGTAAAAATACAGATTATCCGCGTCGTGGGCAGTGCGGGCGCAGACGATGGCGTTGCGGCCGGAACGGTCGGTGTAGTGCGTGCTGTAGCCGTCGCAATCGCGGTCGTAGCAGCCCTTCGGGAAGTTGTAGAATGCCTGTCCGTCGCGCGCTACATCGCACATGGAAAGCCTGCCTTCCTCCGCGGTCAGCAGCGGCAGCGCGGGCACTGCGTCGCAGCCTTTATATCTGCGCACGTTGGCGATCAGCTGCATGTAGTAGTTGTCAAAATACCCGCCGCGCATGGGTTCCGCGTCCCGGGAATACTCCAGATCCGCGCAGTCAACGAACGACATCGGCCGGGCTTCGGTGCCCTCCCAGCGTCCGGCGATCCATTCGTTCCAGCCCGTCACGAACACGTACGGCGGCAATGTCTCCAGCGCCCGGTCCCACTGTTCCTGGAAGTTGTAGCCGTATTTCCAGGCGCCTTCGGACCGGTCCTCCTGCCCGTTGTGGAAAGAGCGGCCCCGGTTCGCGGTCTCGCCGTACATGGCCGAATCGCCGAAGTGGATCTGCGGATGCTGCGCCACGGACACATTGATGATCTCCGGCTCCCCGTTGAGGTTCTCGAACACGCGCTGCGGCCGCTCGAAATCCATCCAGGGCCAGCCGCCTTGCTTGGTGGGCTCGTTGGGCCACTGGGACATTTTGATGTTGAAGAATTCGCGCACTTCGGGCGAACACTCCGATTCCACGGCGATGATCAGCGGCTTGCCGTCAACGCAGAACCAGGAATCGGACATATAATTCTGACTGTAGATCCGGTCGTACAGCATCTGCGCGGTCTTGCCCGAAGCGGTGTTGGTATAGAACATGGCCTTCGGCGTGTTGAACCCCATCGCGCGGTACTCGGACAGCAACCGCAGCATCATCTTTGCAGTCTCTTCGTATATCACCGCGTTGGTGGTGTCAAACACCAGGAAGTCTATATCTGCGTACGTCAGCATCTCCACGTGCCGCCGCATCACCCACTCGTCGTCCGAATAATAGTATCCAAGCAGCGGTTCGCCCCAGTGGTGCATCACCGAGTATTTGCCCCACTCCGGATCGTCCGGCCGGTAGCCGGCTTTAGGATCCGCCTGCAGCAATTTTGTGATGTCGAGCGGCCGAGCATCGCCGTGGATGTGACACCCGCACCACAGAAAATAAAACAGGCCCACGCAGCGTTTATCCCTGCGCGCGCCCGCTTCTTTTATACCCGGGAGCACTCTCCCCAGATCGTCCTCGGCTTTAACAAAGGCAGTGCCGCCTGTAGATTCGGTTCCGGTCAACATTTCGGTATCCTCCCGTTTTTTATATTATTTCAGCTCGCAGCCGAGTAATTTCGGTCAATAAATATCCGTCGGATCGCGCTTCACATCCTCCGGGATGTCCGGCAGTTTCAGTTTTGCCCAGGTCTCCGGATCCGGTTCGCCCTCGATAGTGCGGACAATGGAATACGGCGCCACCCGGCTGTATATCCAGTGGGCGTCCCGCACGCACAGCCGGACGCAGCCGTCGGATACCGCGGTACCCAGCTTGTTCCAGTCCGCGGCGCGGAGCGTGTTTTTGTCCTTGGAGTCAAACGGCGTGGAATGGAACAGGTAGGACGAGGTGCTGACTTTCAGTTTGCCGTTGTCATCCCACTCAGCCTTCCACAGGCGCGTGATGTACTGCACCGCGCAGCCTTTTACCCACTCGAAATCGTAGCGGGAGAGGAATCCAGAGTCGGTGATCTCGTTGTCCTGCGTGTCGTTGTCCAGTATGATCCAGGTGCGCAGCGGCGTCTTGCCCTCGCGCCCGGTGGAGCAGATCATTGTCTTGACCAATTTGTCTTTTTCGCCGTTCTCGTCGACGGAATAAATGTATACCAGCTGCGCGTTGACCGACACTTCTATATAGTATCGCGCGTACGGCAGGTCGTCTTCCTCGACAAGGTATACGGACGGATCCCACTCGCCGTCGTTGGTATCGGGCGGGTTCGTGGGCTCTTCGGTGGGCCGTTCCGTAGGCGCCTCGGTGGGCGTTTCCGTGGGTTTATCCGTGGGCTTTTCGGTAGGTCTCTCGGTGGGCTTGTCGGTGGGTTTCTTTGTGGGTTGTTCGGTGGGTTCCGGCGGTTCCTCAGTAGATTCCGGTACGTCGGTCTCGGCCGGTTCGGCGGACGGCAGTTCCGTGGCGGGCGGCTCAGTCTCCGGCGCGGCAGTCTCCTGCTCCGTTGGTTTCGGCGTGATAAACATTACCGGCGAATTATCCGGCGTGGCGGTGACGGCGGGACCGCGATCCGTGCTGCAGCCGGCAAACGCGGACAACAGCAGTACTGCAGTCAATACAAACACGGCCGCGGCAGCAATGCGCCCTCTCCCGGAGCGGTTCATTTTCATGTTATCACTCATCACGCTCACCTGTGCTTTCGTATGTTTCTCCAAAGGATACCGCGACCTCGCGGTCCAGCGTGCGGACGCCGGTAAATCCTTCATTGGCCACGCAGTAATATGTATACGGTTCGGCCTTGGCGGGCCGGTTTTCAACACGGATAAATAACTGACCGTTCGCGGCTTCCGCCAGAATGCCGGTGGCGCCGGCGGCATTGCCCTCGGTCTTGAGCAGGTCGCGCGAAAGGACTTTGGCGGCGTTCAGCACGGACAGCGCCCGGATGGTGTTGTCCGCGTAGCGGGTCTCATACAGCATATTGCCGTTTTCCAGCGGCCGGGGCAGCGTCAGTTTGCGGTTCAGCGGAACGTTCATGCTGACCGCTTTGCCGCCGTTAACATGGTACAGCCCGAACACATAACTGCTGTACCGGTTGAGCCAACTGTACGGGTTCTTTTTATTGACGATCCGGCTCTGCGGAGACAACGCCAGCAGATAACAGCCGTCGCCCCCGTCGCTTCCCGCCGCCATGAACTCGGTGATCAGCCACGGATGCTTTTTGTACTGCTTCAGCTTGCCGGAAAACGCGCACAGCAGCGTGCACGAAGCGTTTTCGCCGTCATACGTGCCGCGGTACAGACCTTTTTTGGAAGCAAACAGCACCGTGAGCGTCTCATGCCCGTCCGCGTCATTGACTTCCGCCTCGAAAACATTATAAATATGTCCGGCGCCGTCAAACAGCTCCGCGGTATTGCCCTCGCTGTCGACCGATACGAACTTGCCGTCCTTCGCGCCGAATTCGTAACTGCGCGCTCCGCCGCTCACGCACAGATCCGGCACTTTGTCGATGACCGCGCGCTCAGCCTTGCCGGTGGACAATTCCAGCTCCGCTTTCAGATAATTCTTACTGTATTTACAGTACGCCGTCAATTTGTCCCCCGCGGCCCGATACCGGATCACTTCGCTCACGCCGTCCGCCAGCGTGTACGGTTCCCCGCCGTCAACGGAATAAAACTCCAGACTGCCCGCGTCGGTGACGTACAATATGCCGTGCTGCTCTGCTACGGGAACGGAGGTCACATTCTGGGCAATAACGATGCGCTTGCCGTCGCGCCGCACGCAGAGGTTGTTGTATTTCGTGTAACCTTCCGCGAACACGGGCATGCCGTCTATGAAAAGGAAACTGTCGACGTTGTCCGCCACCACTGTGCTGCGGGACAACGGCGCCGCGGCTTCGCTCCCGTCCGGGTCAGCCGGCGCGGCAGTTTTCGGCTCTGCTTTCAGATCTGCCAGGTACAGCTGCGGCACGTTCTGCACATCCACCACAAACAGCAGCTGCCCGCTTTCGGCGTCAAAACACGCGTGATCGCGGTATTTTAATTTTTCGGAGAGGCCGCTCTGCTCGCTGTAGAACACCGCGGAAACGCCGGGCGGAGTGATGTCAACGCTACCGCCGTCATAATATACATACAATCTGTCATCCACGGAATAAACGTACGGCCGCTCGCTCTCGGGCAGCAGTTCATCGTATCCGTCGATACGTATCAAAGTGTCGGACTTTTTTTCGCTGAATTCGGTGCGGCCGAATTTGGATGTCAAAAACTCGTCCAGCGGCCGCCACTTAAGCAGCAGTACGACCAGCAGCACTACCGCAACGACTATAAGGATTATCTTTAGTATTCTGGAAGCCCGTTTCATTTTTTCTTTTGCCTTCCTCTGTACCGCGCCGCACCGGAGACGCACAGCATCGCCGTGAATCCCAGCACGATGAGCGCAGGCACTTTCTGCCGCAGTACCGCGTTGTAGTCACTGACGCGGCGGAGTTTTTTGACCGTCTCCATATGGTTGACCGCGTCGGACATGGAGGTGAAATGGAGCAGCTTGTACTGCCCGGTGCCGGAGCGGGTCAGATAGAAATAAAACCCGCTGCCCGTTATATCCTGCGTTAAATAAAATTTAGTATCGCCGCTGATGGTGAGCGTATGGGCGGCGGCAATATTCAGCGACCGGTCCGTACGCAGCACAGTCACGCCGTAGAGTTTGGCCCGCTCCTTGTCAGCGTGGTAGGTGGTGAGCACCAGCGGACTGGATTCGCTGAGATAGTCGTACTGCATTACGGCGGGCACATATTCGTTGCCCTCCGCGGTGTACACGGCGCTGTCCGTCACGTCGCCGGCAGGTGACAATTTCACTATAAACAGTGAACTGGCGTTAACACTCTCCGAATCAGGTCCGATATGGAACCGGTACGGGTCGTCATCGTCGATCAGTTCGTCCACTTTCGATACGTTCTGCCAGCCGTCTCCGTTGTCCACCGCCATGCTGCGCCCGGTCAGCAGGAACCCGTCATCCCCCGCCTCCGCTCTCAGGAGCGCGGAGCAGGTGCCGTCGTTGTCCATCAGCGCTTTCTGCCAGCGGAACGAGCCGCCCAGCGAGTACGCGGCACACAGCGCGTACCGGAAATTGTTGCCCAGTATGCTCTCGGTGTCAACGCCCGCCAGCAGCACGGTATCGCCGAATACCGCCACGTCTTCCACGCGCGACATCAGATCGTGCGGCAGGCGGAGGGCAATGCCGCCGTTTTTGTCGAACAGCGTGACGTTGCCGTCTTCAATGCCCGCGTAGTATTCGCCGGTATTGTCCGCGGCGGTGAAGCGGTCAAAATTGCCGCTGTACTCCTCATTGCCGCCGTCCTTGAAAAACGCGGTCTCCGCCAGCTGCCACCGGCCGTCAACGCCGAACACCGCGCCGTACGTGTTCTGCGTCTGATCCCACGGCGTGCACAGACACACGATGCGGAACCCTTCTTCCGCGGGCAGCAGACTCGACAGCTTCACCTGCGTATCCGCCACATAGAAATCCTGCCGCGCCACGGGTTTTCCGTCCGTGTCGTATATTTTGTAGTACATCGTGCCGGCGTTGGCGCCTTCGGTATAGTACCCCAGTACGCACGCGTGGCCGTCCCGCAGCGAGATCAGCTCAAGAGGCGTCTCGCCGTCCTTGAAAACGTCCGCGGCGTCGGGCGCGTATGTGCCGGAACAGACCTTGTCAACGCCCAGAAAAACCGCCGATACGGCGATGGCGATCACAGCATATATAACGATGAACTGAAGCAGCCTTTTGAGCATGGTCCGCGCCCTTTCGTGAGATACTTTCACAGTGGGTATTGTACCACAAAACGAAGGCAAATGGCAATCCTTTATCCTTTGAAACCGTTATAGAATCAGGTTTAGTCTTTGAATAAAATTAGAAAATTGAGGTGCGGACTGATCGGCCGCGATCTCATGAGCGGAGCAGTGACCACATTACGCGTGAGCTCATCGCCGCCGGCAATACAACAATTGCCTCATTTCCAAATTATACTTCACGCTAAGCCTAATTCTACATGGGCACTAAATCTAATTCTATACAGGCACAAAATTAATTCTATTCATGGACTAATTCTAATTCTTTTCAGGTACTCTTTTTGTCCGTCTGTCAGCCGGCGGCTCTCCAGCGCTTTCTGAATGGCTTTGTTGTGCGTCCACGTTGCCAGCGCGCGGTGCTCGATGAAAGGCAGCACGGCGTCGTACTGCTTGGCCAGCGCGGTGGCGAAATACCAGGCGATCATCATGTTGACGTAATACTCGTCCGAGCGCAGCGCGGCCACCTCGGCGGGGTACGCGGGATCGAAGCGGTCGTCCAGGAAATGCTCCATAAGCATGCCGATGCCAAAACGGACCGTGTACGGCGCGTCCGACACCAGCCACTCCCGGATGCGGGGCAGCAGTTTATCGGGATGTTTTGCGAAGATCTTCGGGGACAACTGGTCGCACGTGGCCCAGTTGTTCACGTACGGCAGCAGATGCTCCGTTTCGGCAAGGCAGGCGTCAATATCCTTCAGCTCCCCCACTATGAACGCATGCAGCTGGTATTCGTCAAAATAGCGGTGCGGCAGCGCGTGCAGGAAGGCATCGATGTGCTCCTGGCGGGCCAGTACTTTGGCCATTGCCCGCAGTTCCGGCGTGCGGACGCCGATGATCGACCTCGGGTCAACGGTCGGGATCAGTTTGCCCTGAAACTCCCGGTACGTGTCGTCCCGGCGCGCGAACAATGCAAGCGTTGCCCCCGCTGCCTTCCCGAGCCGCTCCAGCCCCTTGGCGCTGAAATGCCCGCCCACGAACGGGTTCATATTTTCGGGGTCTGTCCCCATGCTTGCAGCCATATCGGTAAGCATGGCGAAGCCCGATTCCTCGCGGCAGAGCTCGTCCTGCGCCGCCATGATCTCCAGATCGCGGTCATCGTTGGTGAAGCGGCCGACGCGGATGATGCCGAAGGTATTGACGCCAATGTCGCGCCGGAGCGCGGCAAAAAGCTCAATGAGTTCGGTTTTATACTTAGCCTTTGTCTTGCCCTCGATCGCGTCGCTCTCGCCCTGCAGCCACACGAAACTGACGTATCCCGGCTGCTCAGTTTCCGACGCTCTCCGGAGCGCGCAGAGCGTCTTGCGCTTGAGCATTTCGTATCCCGGGGTGCCCGGCAGCCACTCCGCGGCGGTAGTGCTGCCCTTGGCGGCATGCACGGCCAGCACGCTTCCCTGAGTTCCCGCCAGGTAGCTCCGGCAGAACGCCGGCACCAGATTCGTGTGTCCGTAGCACGCGGCCCCCAGCGCGTGTCGCCTGAGCCACTCCGCGGGGTCTGTCCCCTCGTAAAACGTATATCCCGCACCGCCCTCGTACGTGATGTCTTCGCCCACGGGATTTCGTAGCGGCACGAGTTCATCGGAGAGCATTTTATACTCCCACGCGCTCCCGACCGTCTCGTGCTCCGAGAGCCGTTCAGACTGGCCCTGCATGTTGCTTTGTCCGCCGAAAATAATAACATCCATTAAAACTTCACCGGAAATCCTTTTTTCATTGACTCGTCCGCACGGAATACCAGCAGCTGGCCACGCACCGAGTCGTCGATCGTTGACGCCGAGATAGAAAGCGCGCCGCCAGCGACGGTGTTCACAAAATCGCGCACCAGGCCCCGGTCGCCGCCGAAATGGGCACCGGCGTTGTCCGCGTCCGCGCTCACATCGATGACCCGGCTGTTATACCACGACGTGCCCCGGTCGTAATGGCGCACGGTCAGTTTGCCCTCGTCCACCCGGCCGTCGATCTCGCCCAGCGTTCCGGCCACGAATATGTCCCGGCCGTCGCGGAACGAGCCGAGCGTCACGCTGTGTGTAGCATAAGAACCGTTGTCAAACCGTACGCTGACGGTCTGGTGGTCAACGATGTCGCCCCCGCACTTGTACGCGCACTGCCCGTGGGGATTGAACGTTTTGAGCGATTCCACTTTTTCTTCGTACGTGATCTCGCGGTAATCTTTGCCGGTGCACTGCCACGGGTACCAGGGCAGCAGGCAGTTGTCCAGATACATCGTCTGGGCGTCAAAAATGCATTTGTCCCGTACGCTTTGCGGACAATCCACGAGGCACCTGGTCCCCGCCCCCGCCGGCGCGTTTTCGGGAGTAATGAAATCCCGGCCGCCGGTGCTGAACACCGTATCCGGCTTTGCGCCGCTGTTCAGCCAGCATATAAGGTCAATATCGTGGGAACACTTGGCCAGCAGCAGCGAGGAACCGCATTCGCGTTCGCTCCGCCACTTGCCGCGTACGAAGGACACCGACGTCAGAAACACGCCCACGTGCTCGTACGTGTTGATATGCCGCACTTCGCCGATCTCCCCCGACAGGATCAGTTCTTTGACCTTCCTGTAAAACGGCGAATACCTAAGCACATGGCACACAAACACGCGGCAGCCGCTTTGCTTTGCGGCGTCCCGCAGCGTCAACAGGTCTTTTTCGTTGTTGCACACCGGCTTTTCCAGCAGGACGTCGTACCCCTGCTCCAGGAACGGCAGCGTGGTCGGTACGTGGAGATCGTCCATTGTCCCGTTGATAATGCAGTCGCAGAACCGGCCGCGGGCGAGCGCCTGTTCGATGGAGGTGAAGCAGTTGTCCGCCGGCACGCCGAACTCTTTTTGCATCAGTTCAAGTTTGCTTACGTCCGGATCCACGCAGGCGTCAATGCGCATCGCGCCAAGCTCTTTGCATCCCTCGTTCGCGTAAACGGTCGCTCTGTCGCCGCAGCCGATAACTAATGTGCTGATCTTGTCCATGTGGGATCCGGCCTCCGTGCATGATTAATGACAGCGCTAATTATATGTTTTCCGCGGGGCAATATCAAGCACTTGACAGGTACCGGCACTGTAATGTACGATTAAAACCGGCTACATCGCCGGGAGAGGATGATATTATGAAAAGAGCAGTAAAGTGCAGTCTGGCAATAGTACTGATCGTTGCCCTCGCCTTCAGCCTTTCGGGCTGCGGTATGGCCAAAGAAATGAAGGCGCTGAACAACAAAGTTGTAGAACTGGTCAACCTGATGGCCCTCCGCGATACCGATGGCACGTACGCGATGCTTTACCCTGGTTCCATCGAGCATGATGCCTATTCTGCCGCGGCGGAGCAAATTTACGAGTACTTTCCGGTCACTGCCGGCTATACGTACAAATTGACGAATTTCAATGTCAGCAAAAACCTTACCGGCGGCGGCAAAGTCTGCGACGGCACCTACACAATCGAGTTCGATGGCAATACCTACCACCTCTACGTAGTCTGGCGCTCCGACAAGGGCGGCAACGGCTTTACAGACTACCGGGTCTGGAACGAAACGGACTGGAACGCGGCGCAGGGGCAATGACATGGAAAAAGCAGCTTTCGCTGCTTTTTCAGGATGTGTTGACGAAAAGAATGGATTGCCCAAAACATGGGATGCCGGATATATTTGCCCAGGTTCCCTTTAACGGGCCCTGTACGGGCGTAAACGACCCTTTAACAGGGTATATCCTTTTCCTTCTCTCTTTGCAATTCTTCCGCAACTCGTTCTAACGCGTCTTTTTAAAGGTTTCTCTGTATTGTTGTTTGTCAGATCGTGCGCAAAAATGTCGTGCACTGCTTCATTCAATGAACCACTGAATTTCGCTGCCAGTATCTTGGCCATATTGTTTGCGCCTTTTTTGCTCCATGTACGCATTCTTTGAGCTTTTCCGTGTAAATTCCTCTTTCGAAGCACTTGAATCCTTCTGTCTTAAGAGTTAAAATTGCATTATTCATTTCATAACCTCCTGTTCGTTTTTTGGACAATACAATGATACATGATGTTATGCGGACATTAAAGAGGCTTCGGCCTCTTTTCTTTTATTCCTTGGCTCTTGCCAACTAAAATTATACACAGTGTGCGTGAGCCCTGCGCACGGGATCTTTCCTGATTCTGTGAATGCCAATGCTTACCGACTGATTTTTGCCGGTCGCCAGCTCCGAGCTGTCCTAATTTGTTTGGATACTTTTGGGGGATTTTGCGATTTTTATCCACCCGGCGCCTTCTCTCAACTTCCCGATTTTTGCGTCGCTTCCGGATTCTGGATAACAAACAAAATTGAATTAGCCGGTGACGATGAAGAGCACGCGCGCAGTTTATCTGCAGCAAAAGTACCAATGCGGGACGGTAAAGGGTACGAATACCCGGTCAAAGGATCTTTAGTGGCATTGAGCGGGCCGGTAAGAGGAGACGGAAAGAAGTTATTAGAGATAGCAGGATACTAACAAAGCCCATGTATGAAAAGAGAATAATCCGATGCTTGCAAGCGGCCGAATGGCGCAGCAACCATTGTTGCTGCCTAAACACCGCAAAGCACTGGATTCGAGGCCTGTCAAGGCACCGCAGGTAGTGTAACGGGCCTTTACAGGCAAGAGAAGACAGTGCTACAAAAAAGCGGAAGGAAAAAGTGCCCACGTTTACTTGACAGTCTCTTTCCCCTCCGCCCGGTTTGTCTTTTACGCCGATACTGTGCTATAATCCGAAAGAACGGGGGTGAAAAACGGCATGATCATCAACACGGGCCAGCGCACCGACATACCGGCGTTTTACGCAGAGTGGTTTGCCAACCGCCTCAAAGAGGGCGTTGTCTGCGTGCGCAATCCGTATTATCCCGAACAGGTCAGCCGCTACCGCCTCGATCCGTCGGTCGTTGACTGCATCGGATTCTGCACAAAAGATCCCGCGCCAATGTTCCGATACATGGACCTTCTAAAAGACTACGGTCAATACTGGTTCGTGACCATTACCCCCTACGGCCGGGATATCGAGCCGAACGTCAAGGACAAACGCCGGCTCATTGACGATTTCAGGACCCTTTCGGGGCTTGTAGGCGTCAATTCATCCGGCTGGCGCTACGATCCGATCATGATCACGGAGCGATACACGGCAGAATATCATATTGACGCATTTGAGCGGATGGCAGCCGCGCTGGAGGGATATACCCAGGCCGCGGTGATCAGCTTTATTGACCTCTATGCGAAAGTCCGACACAACTTTCCCGAAGCGCGGGAAGTTGCGGCCGAAGAACGTCTGGCGCTGGGCAAAGAAATGGTGAGAATTGCCGCCGCCCACGGCATGACGCTGAAGCCCTGTGCCGAGGGCAGTGAACTTGCGGCGTTCGGCGCGGATTGCGGCGGATGCATGCGTATCAGTGACTATGAAAAAGCGATCGGAATGCGGCTGGACGCACCGGTCAAAAAAGGCGCGCGGGCGGAGTGTGCGTGCTATATCTCCTGCGACATCGGTGCATATGACACCTGCCGGCATTTCTGCAGATACTGCTACGCCAATACGGACCGCGCAAACGTGCTCGCACGCTCAAAACAGCACGACCCGAATTCCCCTTTCCTGGTCGGCAACTACCGGGAGGGCGACGTCATAAATGACGTTCCGCAGCGGTCGTGGATCGACGGCAGACTGAGCCTGCTTTGAATTGAACTAAGATAGCCCCGAACGCATAATAGCAGCGCTGACAAGAAGGTGACGCCATGGACCAGGCAGAAAGAAGACAATATTTGATACGTTACCTGCTCTCCGAAAACCCGGAGTACAAAGACACGGCGATCCCCGCGGACGAGTACGGACAGAAACGGCTGCTGCGCTCGCTTTTCAACGTACGCTTGCCGGGTGCGATCGGCGAAGACTTTCTCGCCGTGCAGGACGAGTATCTGCGGGAGGCAATACGCGAAAAAGGGATCACTGACGCCTCCTCCCTTGCCCCCGCCGCGCCCGGGGTATATCTGTGGCAGGGCGACATCACAACGCTGAAATGCGGGGCGATCGTCAACGCCGCCAACTCGGGTATGACAGGCTGCTACGTGCCCTGCCACAACTGCATCGACAACTGCATCCACACGTACGCGGGCATGCAGCTGCGGAATTTCTGCGCCGGGATCATGCAGAAGCAGGGCCGCGAAGAGCCCACCGGGCAGGCCAAACTCACTCCGGCATTCGATCTGCCGTGCAAATACGTCATCCACACCGTAGGGCCGATCGTGCAGGGACGCCTGCGCGACGCACACAGAGCTCAGCTGGCCGCCTGCTACCGCGCCTGCCTAGAAGCGGCCGATTCCGTCGGGACAGACAGCATCGCGTTCTGCTGCATTTCCACGGGCGTGTTCGGTTTTCCGCAAAAGGCGGCGGCGGAGGTCGCGGTGCGGACGGTAAAGGAATACAAAAACGAAACAGGAAGCGCTATCGAGGTGATATTCAATGTCTTCAAAGATGAGGATCTCGCGATCTACCGGGAACTGCTCGGACAATATCAATAAACTTCGCGAAGCACTCTCCCGCTCCGAGGCGGTGGTGATCGGCGCGGGCGCGGGGTTGTCAACGTCGGCCGGCTTCACATACAGCGGCGAACGTTTTGAAAAGTATTTCAGCGATTTCCGCGAGAAGTACGGCTTTACGGACATGTACTCCGGCGGTTTTTACCCCTACCCTTCCAAAGAGGAGTTCTGGGGCTACTGGTCCAGATACATCCTGATCAACCGGTACATGGATGCCCCGAAACCGGTCTACAATGAACTACTCGCGCTGGTGAAGGACAAAGATTACTTCGTAATTACCACGAACGTCGATCACTGTTTCCAGAAGGCCGGTTTTGACAAAAAGCGGCTGTTCTATACCCAGGGCGATTACGGCCTGTTCCAGTGTACAGGTCCCTGCTGCAACGAGACTTTCGATAACCGTGAAATGATCGTACGGATGGTCGAAGGACAGAAGGACGGCAAGGTGCCTCCCGAACTTTTTCCGAAGTGCCCCAATTGCGGCAGACCGCTCACCCTCAATCTCCGCTCGGACGATTCGTTTATTGAAGACTACGGCTGGGTCGAGGCGGCGCAGCGGTACGATCAATTTCTGCGGGAACACGAAGGAAATCGGGTCCTGTTCCTCGAATTGGGCGTCGGGTTCAACACGCCGTCAATAATTAAATATCCCTTCTGGCGGATGACCTTAAACAATCCGAACGCGACGTACGCCTGCGTCAATTACGGCGAATCCTTCACCTTAGAGGAGATCGCGGACCGCTCCGTATGCATTGACGGCGATATCGGCGAAACGATCAGACAGCTTCAATAAAAATTTTACGGAATGTAAAAAAAGCTGTTGACAGATCGTATCGCACGCGATATATTATTGCCATAATATGTCGCACGCGATATATTTGGAGGTGAAACATGAACGACAAATACGCATCGCTCCGACTGAAGAACCAGCTCTGCTTCCCGCTGTACGCGGTGTCAAACCTGATCACGAGAAAGTACAAGCCGCTGCTCGACGAACTTGACCTGACCTATACCCAGTACATCGTCATGATGGTGCTGTGGGAGGAAAAGCAGGTCAACGAAAAGTTCCTGTGCGAGACGCTTTGCCTCAAATCCAACACGGTCGCGCCCCTGCTGAAAAAGCTCGAAGAAAAGGGCTACGTCCGGAAAGAAAGAGACAGCAGCGACGAACGGAACCTGGTGATCACGCTCACGGAGACCGGTGACGCCCTGAAAGATCAGGCGCTCTGCGTTCCCGAGTGCATAGCGCGGGAGTTTGACCTGACGCCGGAGGAAGCGGCAATGCTGTATCAGACACTTTACAAAATGCTCGAGAAAGACAAATAAAACAGGAGGGTATACCATGAGCACCGCAATTCGATTCTTTACGAGATCCAAAAAGGGCAACACGAAGAAACTTGCCGACGCCGTATCGGAAGCGATCGGAGTCGAAGCCATTGACGTTTCGGTCGACCTTGACGAAAAAGCCGACACGCTGTTCCTGATCAACGCCATGTACGCCGCGAACATTGACAAAGAAGTCAAAGCGTTTCTGGAGCGCAACAAAGATAAGATCGGCACAGTCGTCAACATGAACACCGCCGCTTCCGGCGCTTCCACCTGGAAGGCGGTCAAAAAGACCACGGACGAACTTGGCATAACGCTGAGCGACAAAGAATTCCACTGCGCCGCGTCCTGGATCTTCATCAACAAAGGCCTTCCCTCCGCGGAAGACTTTGCGCGCGCACAGGAATTCGCCAGATCGATGCTGTAAAACAGGAGGACCACAAAATGAAAACAGTTTACGATTTCACAGTTAAAGACCGGACCGACAGCGAAGTCAGCCTCTCGTCGTACGAGGGCAAAGTGCTGCTCATCGTCAACACCGCCACCGGCTGCGGCTTCACTCCCCACTACGAGCCGCTGGAAGCCATGTACAAAGAATTCAAGGACAAAGGCTTCGAGATCCTCGATTTTCCGTCCAACCAGTTCGCCAACCAGGCGCCCGGCAGCGACGACGAGATCCACGAATTCTGCACGCTGAAATTCGGCACGGAGTTCCCGCAGTTCGCCAAGATCGACGTCAACGGCGATACCGCCGATCCCCTGTTCGCGTTTCTTGCCTCCGAGAAGCCGTTTGAAGGCTTCGGCAAGGGCCTCAAGAACTCGATGCTGACCAAGTTCGCCAACATGAACAATAAAAAGTTCGGCGACAAGGCGTACATCAAGTGGAACTTCACAAAATTCCTGGTCGACCGCGGCGGCAACGTCGTTGCCCGCTTCGAACCCACCGTCGATATGAATGACGTCAAAAAAGCCGTCGCAGAGCTGCTGTCATGAAATACGGCGAATCATCTTTTGACATTCTCTACCTGCTGTTTGCAATCGTCAGCGGGTGTGTGATCCTGGTAAAAGCGCGGAACCGCACGGAAAAGCTGATGGGGCTTTCCGCGCTGATACTGGGCCTCGGCGATGCGTTTCACCTGGTGCCCCGCGTGCTGAACTATTTCACGAAGTGGGACATGACTGTCTGGCTGGGCGTAGGCAAACTCGTCACGTCCGTTACGATGACAATATTCTACGTTCTCCTCTACTACGTCTGGCTCGGCTATTACGGCGCGCCGGAGCGAAAGCCTGTCACGGCGTTGGTATGGTGCTTTGCCGCGGTGCGCATCGCGCTTTGCGCCTTTCCGCAGAACGGCTGGCTCGACAACAGTTCCGACATGACCTGGGGGATCATCCGCAACGTACCCTTCGTCGCGCTGGGGGCGGCGATCTGCCTGCTCTATTTCCGCCGCAGAAAAGACAGCCGCCGGTTCGCACCGGTATGGATATACATTCTGTTGTCCTTCCTGTTCTATATACCGGTGGCGGTGGGCGCGGGCATTGTCCCTATCCTCGGCATGCTGATGCTGCCGAAGACCGTGTGCTACATTCTGATGCTAGTGGCGTTCCTGCAGGCAACGCTCAAAGATCCGGTCCGCGGCGGTCAACAAATCGGTCAATGACCGCGTGAACGCTGATTTGGACTTGTTACGCGTTTGCGCAAAGAAAAAAGCAGCTCTTCAGCTGCTTTTTTCTTATGGAGCATAGGGGATTCGCCCACGCAAATTTAAGCTTTTTTCTTCTGTTTCTTAAATTTGCTTAAAGGGCCCTCCTCGCTGAGATATGCCCCCGGCATATCTCCACGCGCCCTTTAAACTGTATTCCTTCAGTACCTGTCTGGCGCTGGCGCTCGGTTCGAATCCCCCGGTATACAAACAGGGGACACCGTGAAGGTGTCCCCTGTTTGCATGGAGCATAGGGGATTCGAACCCCTGACCCCAACACTGCCAGTGTTGTGCGCTCCCAACTGCGCTAATGCCCCGGGAATGTATTGCCGCCCTTCCGGCATCGCGAAGAAGCAATGCGGATAGCAGGACTTGAACCTGTATGCCTTGCGGCACCGGAACCTAAATCCGGCGTGTCTGCCAGTTCCACCATATCCGCCGGGCTGCCCTGCCCCGCGCGATCGCCCGGTTTTTTGACAGCAGGCGTATTTTACACTATTGTTTTTCAAAAATCAAGTACCGCCGAAAACTTTTTTCCGCTTACCATTTGCCCCTTGCCATTTTCAATTTGCCATTTGTAATTATGGAATCGGCGTCTCCTCCGGCTCCGGCGGCAGCGTCGCGGGGACCTCCGTCGCGGCAGGTTTGCACTTGGTGCAGGTCTTGCTCG